>NZ_FNIN01000004.1 GCF_900104045.1 Desulfonauticus submarinus | reverse complement strand
CTTATGGGAATTTTAATTGGGGATAGATGTGTGGGAATAGATTTAAAGGGAGATAATCACTCCAAGAGAGAGGTGGAAACCTCTTCTTTGGTGAGAACCAAAGGAAAATTCAGAATCTGTGTAAAGTTTTATATTGGAGCGTAAAAAATAATTGGCATTCATCCCTATAAATCCATATGTCTCGTCTGCTTCTTCTTTAAGACTTACTTCGCTAAATTTCTTACCTGCTACCCACATATCCACTTTATTATCTCCTGTAATCCTCTTGTGATTAGCTATACCTATACGAGGAATTAATGTGGACTTTTGAGTCTTTTAGTAATTGTATTTCCATTACCCTCAATATTTATCCCATAGATTTCAGCATATGTGCTGTCAGCTGTAGTACTCACTGTAACGTTACCCAGGTTGCTTATCATATTACTATCACCATATATATTTATACCATAACCCATACTACTTCCTATAGGACTAGGACTAAAACTATCCTCACTAATATTAACAATAATAGTACCAAGATTATTTATAGTATTATCATCACCTTCCACATATAAACCACTTCCTTCAACACGTCTGTAGATTTGAAGAACGCTAACATTAATTAAACCTGAATTATCAATAAAATTATTATTCCCAATAACGTATACTCCATAAGCTGTAGTATAAGAGCCAGGATTTGCCCAATCTTTAGAACTAATAATAATAGTTCCTGAATTGGTTATACTTATATTAGTACCAAAAGAATATATACCAGATGTCTTACTAGAGTCAGAAGTCATTCCAATCCAAGAGTCTGCTTTAATAGTTCCTAAATTTTTTATAATAGTATTATTGCCAATAGCATATATTCCATATGTCTCAATAGCCGCCCAGGCATTAACACTAGTACTAATACTGCCTGAATTAGTTATAGTGGTATTATTCCCAGCATTAATACCTTTAGCCCCGCTTCCCTCAACAGAAATACTTGCCCCAGATTCAATAGTAAAATTATCCTCATTTAAAATATCTGGAGCTCCTGTTTTATCTTTGGCATTGGTCTGAGTTGAAGCATTCCCACTATATAAAGTAAAATCATCAGCATTGCCCTTATCTAAAAACAAAGAAAGTAAAATTAAAATGAAAAAGACAAAAGACAAAAAATATTTTTCTTTCATTGCCCTCTCCAATTAATTTAATATAATTGCAATATAAATTTGGCATAAAATAGAGAGAGCCCTAACCTAAATTTAGGGCTAAGTAAAGACAAATTTTACAAAAAATAACTAAATTGTCCCTAATTTGACATTAAATTTTTTTAAAAGACATGATAATTTTATAAAAAATTAACTTTTCCCTTAAGAAGATGAAAAAATCAATTTATTAAAAATTTGAGAAATATTTAAAATTTGAAAATAAAGTGTGAAATTATTTTTGAAGGGATAAAGAAAAATTGTTTTTAGTGAGTTATAAATTTTTTAAATAAATTATTTTAGTTTTTAACCCAAAACTTGGAAATTAAGAACGTTGATTTTACTTTTTTTTAAATTTGACTAAGAAATAAAAATAAATTTTAACTTTTCTCTTAACTTAATAAAGCAATTTCCTCAAAAAAAAGAGAATGCTTGCTCTTTTGTTAAAAAAGTTAAACTCAAAAAATAATTAACTGAATTTATTGGGATTTCTTCAAGAAGTGCCTATTTGAACATAATTACTAGTCTTTAATTACGTACTATCCACTCTCGAATTTTTCTTTGCTCTTCTTCCCATGCAGGGCTAAATCTAAGTTCAACAAACTGTTTAAATAGGCTAAAGAAAAAGTGAACACACTTTTCTACAAGATACATCTTTTCTAAAAAACGTCCTTCATCACTTTCATCTTCTTCTAATTTCATCTCTATTTTAGGAGTTTTAAATCCTGAAAATGAAAAATCTTCTGCTTTAACGCTAAGTTGCCAACTTAAATTATCTTGTTCAAATTTCAATTTTGCTTGGGTTACTTTTTTTCCTAATCGAAGGCCTTGCTTAGCTTCTGCTAACTCTGACATTTCTCCAGAACAAACTGTTTTTTCTAAAGACTCTCCTTCCCCTCCTTCTACAACAACACGTCCGCTAAAATATACAGCAAAAGCCTCGTTATTTATCTCCATAAGACCAGATTGATTCTCGCTTTTAAACCAAAGCCAGGTTAAAAATTCCTCTCCTAACAATTTGTTCACATTAGATAAATCCATATTATTTTCCTCTTTAAGTATTAAAATGAGTTTTATACTGATATTTGTCCTGAACTCAAAAATCAAGCAAAACAAAAAACAAAATTTCCTTGAAACCTCAAGTTGATTGGTGGAGTTTATTCCTATTTCTTTGCTTGCCTATCCCAATAAATTAAGGCAAAATAAAAAAATTCTTGCCTTTTAAAAAGTGCCAATAAAAAATTTTTCAAAAAATTATTAAGGAGAAAACTTTAATGAGTGGTAAATGGCAAAAAATTGTTGCTGAATATCTAGAAGCCTTTGCAGTGGCTTTTATCTTAGCCTTTTTAATTAGAGCTTTTGTCATCCAAGCCTTTAAAATACCTTCTGGTTCAATGTTAGATACCCTCCAGATAGGAGATCATCTCTTGGTCAATAAGTTTATCTACGGTCTTAGAATACCTTTTACAGACAAGTTTATTGTTAAATTTTCAGATCCAAAATTCCAAGACATTATTGTTTTTGAATATCCTCTCGATCCTTCTAAAGATTTTATTAAAAGAGTTATTGGCCTACCTGGAGACAAAATTCAAGTGATTAACAAAATAGTATATAGAAATGGCAAGAAATTAATAGAACCTTATGTCAAGCATACAGATCCAAATATCATTCCCACTAGAGATAACTTTGGTCCTATTACTGTTCCTGAGGGAAAATATTTTGTAATGGGAGACAACAGGGATGAATCTTATGATTCTAGATTTTGGGGATTTGTAGATAGAAATAAAATTTTAGGTAAAGCCTTTATTATTTATTGGTCTTGGCAAGGTTTCTCTAATATTCGGTGGAATAGGATTGGAAAAATTATTCACTGAATATATTAGTCAATATACAAATGTTTGCAAAAACATTTAGTGCAGGCCTTTTAGGCATAGATGCATTTTTAGTAGAGGTTGAGATAGATTTAGTCCGTTCAGGACTACCTGCCTTAAAATTAGTGGGCTTAGCTGAAGGCGCTGTTAAAGAAAGCAAAGAAAGAGTCCTCTCTGCCTTAAAAAACTGTGGCTATAAAATTCCACCTAGTAGAATCACCATTAATTTAGCCCCTGCTAATCAACGCAAAGAAGGAAGTCTTTTTGATTTACCTTTAGCAGTGGGTTTATTAGCAAGTAGCGGACTTATCTCCCCAACAAATCTTTCTATGTATCTTTTGGCAGGAGAACTTTCTTTAACTGGAGAATTAAGACCTATTGCAGGAGCTCTTTCTCTTGCTCTTTTGGCTAGAGAAAAAAACTTCAAAGGTATTATCTTGCCCCAAAAAAACTCTTTAGAAGCAGCTGTAGTAAAAGACATCCAAGTGCTAGGGGCAAATAATCTAATAGATGTAATTCAATTTCTCAACCAAGAACAAATAATAGAACCAACTAAACTAAATATAGAGCAAATTTTTCAGGCACAACAACAATTTCTTATAGACTTTGCAGAAGTTAAAGGCCAAGAACACGCCAAAAGAGCTATTGAAATAGCTGCCGCAGGAGGACACAACCTTTTATTTATAGGCCCACCAGGTAGTGGAAAAACCATGTTAGCCCAAAGAATACCTACTGTACTTCCACCTTTAACCTTTGAAGAAGCTCTTGAGGTAACCAAAATCTATAGTGTAAGTGGTCAATTGAAACCAGATATGGCCCTTATTGTTCACAGACCATTTCGTTCTCCTCATCATACCATCTCAGATGCAGGACTTATTGGCGGAGGGCATCAACCTAAACCAGGAGAAGTATCATTAGCTCATAGAGGAGTACTTTTCTTAGATGAACTTCCTGAATTTAAAAAACACGTTTTAGAAGTTTTAAGACAACCTTTGGAAGACGGAGAGGTAACTATTTCTAGAGCTTCAATATCTTTACGCTATCCTGCCAATTTTATGTTAGTAGCAGCTATGAACCCTTGCCCATGTGGATACCTTGGAGATGCGCACCATGAATGCTCTTGTACGCCAAATCAAATCCAACGCTACAGAGCCCGACTTTCAGGCCCTCTTTTAGATAGAATAGATCTACAAGTAGAAGTAGCTGGTGTGGACTATTCTGATTTAAAACAAAAACAAAGCAAAATTTCCTCAGAAAAAATGCGGGCACGCATTTTACAAGCTAGAGAAATCCAACAAAAACGTTATCAAAAACATAATCTACCTTTTTTAACTAACAGTGAACTTTCTGGAAAATGGCTTGCCGAATTTTGTTCTCTTGGAGAAAAAGAACATACTTTTTTAGAACAAGCTGTGAACAAACTTGGGCTATCTGCTAGAGCTTATACTAGAATTTTACGCATCAGTCGAACTATCGCAGATTTAAAACATCAAGAAAATATTGACATCTCCATCTTGGCTGAGGCAATAACCTATCGTTTCTTAGACAGAGAAAAAACTCTAACTACCTAAGCAAACAAGGTTTCCCTTCTGAGTTTCTAATTAAGTTATGCAAAAAAATCATTCTATTCGTACATTAATTATAGGCTTAGATGGAATGCCTTTATCTCTTGCCCAAGATTTAAGTGAAAAAGGCATATTAAACTCTCTTAACCCTTTATTGCACTCAAATAAAGCCGTTGCTATAAAATCAGAGCTCCCCTATCTCTCTCCTGTTAATTGGACTTCTTTTTTTACTGGAACTGGCCCTGAAAATCATGGGGTATTTGGCTTTACTGAATACTCTTTTAAAAAACAAAAAATATTTTTTTCTGACTCTTCTCAAATAAAGGCTCAACCTATTTTTCATCCCAATAGAGCAAATGGAAAATTTTTTAAAATAATAAACCTGCCTCATACCTATCCAGCCTTTCCCATTTCAGGACAACTTATAAGTGGTTTTTTGTCCTTAGATTTAAAAAAAGCAATTTTTCCCCCGCCATTATATCCCATTCTAAAAGCCCAAAAATATACTTTAGAGGCAAATACTATCTTGGCTCTACAAAACCCTGCCAATATCTTCCCAGAACTTAAAAAAACTTTAACCTCCCGAGAGCTTGCCTTTAATCTTTTTTGGTCTGATTTGGCTTGGGATATATTTATCTTTGTCTTAACTGAACCAGATAGACTTTTTCATTTCTGTTATGATGCAGTAATTAACCAAGAACATCCTCTTCATCAAAACTGTCTAACTTTCTTAAAAAATTTAGATGACCTCTTAACTAAGGTCTTAAACAAATTTAAAGAATTGCCTGACCCTAAAAGACTAATCTTAGTGGCAGATCATGGATTCACTGCTCTAAAAACAGAAGTAGACCTAAATGCTTTATTAACTCAACGTGGTTTTTTAAAATTTAAAAAACCTCCGTTAAATGAATGGGACTTAGATTGTATCCATCCTTTAACCAAGGCTTTTGCTTTAGATTCTGGCAGAATATATTTATATCCTTTTGATCCAACAGCTCGCAAATTGGGAAAACAAAGCTTGGCCCAACAAATAAAAGAAATTTTACTTTCTATGCGCTATCAAGGGGAAAAGGTTATTTCCAAAGTTTTGGAAAAAAGAGAATTATATCCTAATGCTAGCTTTGACCATACCCCTGATTTAATTTGCGTGCCGCGTGCTGGTTTTGACCTTAAAGGAAAATTTGACCGTAAAGAAATTTTTGGTCATTTTGGTAGAACAGGTGTACATCTAGAAAGCGATGTCTTATTTTTTGATTCTTTTGGAGAAAAACCTATAACTCTACGGGACGTAGGAAAATTAGTGGAAAAAAATTATGAAAATAAACTATGAACAAGAATTAAATCCAGCTCAATTAAAAGCAGTAACTACTGTTAATGGACCTCTATTAGTAATTGCTGGTGCAGGTAGCGGAAAAACCAGAACCATTGTCTATCGACTGGCTTACCTTATGGAGCACGGAATAGACCCTAGCAATATTTTACTTTTAACCTTCACTCGCAAAGCTGCCGCTGAAATGCTTAAAAGAGTGGAGGAATTATTAGGGCAAGATATAATAGGTATTTGTGGCGGGACCTTTCACAGCTTTGCCTTTTCTATGCTTAAAAAATTTGCCAATGTATTGGGTTGGCAGGAAGGTTTTTCTATTATTGACACCTCTGATGCTCTGGAAATCATAAGACAGGCTAAAAATGAATTAAATCTCACCAAAGATAAAAAGTTTCCTAAGCACCAAACAATATATGAAATTATTTCTAGGTCTAGAAACAAAGAACTTCCCCTAGAACAAATTATAAAAAATCAATATTACCACCTTTCTCTATTTACAAACGACATCTTAGAAATATCCAATTACTATAAAAATTTTAAAGCCAAGCATTTTTTAGTAGATTATGATGACTTATTATTTTTTCTAGAACAATTACTCAACCAAGATGAAAATGTTCGCTTTTTATTTCAACAAAAATTTCAATTTGTAATGGTAGATGAATATCAAGACACTAATAAAATTCAAGGCAGGCTTATAAAATTACTGGCAGGAGACGAAGGCAATGTCATGGCAGTGGGAGATGATGCCCAATCTATATATGCCTTTAGAGGAGCTACCATAGAAAATATTCTAAACTTTCCAAAACTTTTTCCAAATGCTCAAATTATTAAATTAGAACAAAATTACCGTTCTACTCAACCTATTTTATCTCTAGCAAATCATGTTTTAAGTTTAGCCAAAGAAAAATATCCTAAAAAATTATTTTCATCTAAGGATGAAGGTATAAAACCTGAATTATATTATACAAATAGTGATTTCAGCCAAGCTCAATTAGTAACAAAAAAAATCCAAGAACTATCATTAAAATATCCTTATCGAGAAATAGCTGTTCTGTTTAGAGCAGGCTATCAATCTTATGCTCTGGAAATGGAACTAGGAAAAGTTGGATTAAAGTTCCAAAAATTTGGAGGCCAAAAATTTTCAGAAGCTGCACATATTAAAGATATTATTGCTTTTTTAAGAATTGTGTCCAATGCAAGTGATGTATTAGCCTGGACAAGAGCCCTTAGCAATATAAAAGGAGTGGGTCCCAAAACATGCCAAAAACTTTATCAATATTTTATCCAAGGAGAAACATCTAAATTTAAAAGAATCTGTGCTAAAAATAATGCCTTAAAATGTATTTTGGAAAGTCTAGATGAACTCAGACAAAAACAACTCTCGCCTCAAACTCTTTTAGAAGAAATAATCAAAATTTATACTCCAATTATGGAAAATAAATTTATGGACGACCTTCCCAAACGGATGGCAGGAGTAGAACAACTAATTCAAATAGCTTCTACCTATGAACACCTAGAAGATTTTTTAGCAGATTTAACTTTAGAACCAACCAATGAAGAAAAAAGAGATGACAATAGAATAGTTTTATCCACCATTCACTCAGCCAAAGGCTTAGAATGGAGTTGTGTACTAATAATAGACTTAATAGAAGATAAATTCCCGTCAAAATATGCCTTAGAAGATCCAGTAGCCCTAGAAGAAGAAAGAAGACTCTTCTATGTAGCCTGCACAAGGGCAAAAGAATATCTGGCCCTATTTGTACCAACTACAACTTATAATAAATATTTTGACAGCTTTGAACCTGTGTTACCAAGTCCTTTTATCACTGAAATAAAAGAAACCCTGGTCAATGTATATAAAGAAAACTTTTTTGGGGATTGTAATCCTTATAACACACAAAAAAATGAGTCAGAATCTTTAAATCCTAAAACTCTATCCCCAGCAACCAAAAAAACAGCAGTAAATAATAACCGAACAGGAGCCTATTGCTCTCATAAAATATTTGGTCAAGGTAAAATAATTGCTCATATTCCACCTAATAAATACAAAGTACACTTTCCCAAATGTGGTTTAAAAACAGTAATCAAAGACTTTTTAGAATTTGAATAAATATGCAAGAAGAAGATTTTTTATATTTAATAGATAAATTTTTTCCCAATATAGGGGCACGAGTGATTATCGGCAGAGGGCATGACTGCGCCCTAGTCCAAAGCGATAAACTAGCCCTTAGTTCAGATCTATTCTTAGAAAATACTCACTTTTCATTAAATTATTTTAAACCAGAAGACATTGGTTATAAAGCCTTGGCCATAAACTTAAGTGATTTGGCCGCATGTGGAGCAAAACCTATTTTTTTTCTCCTCAATCTTATTTGGCCTTCTTACTTAGATCTTAACTTTGCCCAGAAAATGTTTGCCTCTATGTCCCTTTTAGCCAAACAATATAATTTAACTTTAATTGGAGGAGATCTAAGTAAAGGAGAACGTCTTGGTATTTCTATTACCATCGGAGGAGAATGCTCACAAAATTTTCCTGGCAGAAAAAAAGCTAACCCAGGCGATATAGTCTTTGTAATAGGAGAGATAGGACTTTCCAAAGCAGGCCTTCTTATCCTACAGGAAAATCTACCTAAAAAAGATTTCCCCTTAAGTATAAAGGCCCATCTCCGTCCTAAATTCTACCTCAAAGAAGGAAGATTCTTATCTTCTCAAGTTAAAAGTATGTTGGATATCTCTGATGGCATAGCCAAAGACATACACAGGCTTTTACCTGTAGGACTAGGTCTAAAACTAGAACCTGTCATACCTATAAATAAAGAAATAATAAAACTAGCTAAACTAAAAGACTTTAATTCTCTTTATTTTGTATTAGAAGGGGGAGAAGACTATGGCCTATTGGGAGTAATAGAAAAACATCTTTTCCCCAAAATTCTTTCTAAGATACCTAATTGTTGGCCAATAGGATCTGTTATAAAAGGAGAAACAGGAATTTATAAAGAAAAAACAAAATTAAATCTCCAAGGATTTGACCATTTTGTAAAAAGAAAATAGAAACTACTCCACTTAAGAGAGAAGGAATTTATTATGGATATAAAAAAAATCAGAAATTTCAGCATCATTGCTCACATAGATCATGGAAAGTCTACCTTGGCTGACAGAATCCTAGAAATAACAGGGCTGGTTGGGGAAAGAGAAAAAAAAGATCAATATCTAGATAAAATGGATTTAGAAAGAGAACGAGGCATCACAATAAAAGCCCAAACCGTGCGTATTCCCTACAAATCTAAAGACGGAACAACTTATATCTTAAATCTAATTGATACTCCAGGCCATGTAGATTTCTCTTATGAGGTTTCCAGAAGCCTGGCTGCGTGTGATGGAGCTTTACTAGTAGTTGATGCCACCCAAGGAGTAGAGGCTCAAACCTTGGCCAATGTATATCTGGCTCTAGATCATGATTTAGAAATATTACCTGTTTTAAATAAAATAGATCTGCCAAGTGCAGAACCAGAACGAGTTATAGAAGAAATAGAAGAAGGCATTGGCCTGGACACTTCGAATATTACCTTGGTAAGTGCAAAAACAGGTGAAGGAGTACCAGAACTCTTAGAAAAGATTATAAAATTTATTCCAAGTCCTAAAGGTGATCCTAATGCACCATTAAAAGCCTTAATTTTTGATTCATGGTATGATCCCTATGTAGGAGTTGTAGTGTTGTTTCGCGTAATAGATGGAACTATTGTAAAAGGGCAAGACATTTTAATGTGTTCTACAGGCAAAAAATATGAAGTAATTCGACTTGGAGTTTTTTCTCCTGAAGCTGTGGATATAAATCAGTTGGGACCAGGTGAGGTTGGATTTTTATGTGCTAATATAAAAGAACTTAAAGATGCGCGAGTAGGAGACACTATAACTCATCCTAAAAAGCCCACGCCCAAACCATTCCCTGGATTTAAAAAGATAAAGCCAATGGTTTTTTGTGGTTTATATCCTGTTGACCCAGGAGAATACGAAGACCTAAAATTCGCGTTAGAAAAATTACAATTAAATGACTCCTCTCTATTTTTTGAAGCAGAAACCTCTCAAGCTTTAGGATTTGGATTTAGATGTGGATTTCTGGGCTTACTGCACATGGAGATTGTCCAAGAAAGGCTAGAAAGAGAATTCAAAGTCAATCTCATAGCCACTGCACCTTCTGTAGTTTATCAAGTGGTTAAAGTAGATGGCACAATTCTAGAAGTAGATAATCCTTCAAAGCTTCCCCCCCCTGTAGAAATAGAAGCGATTAAAGAGCCTTTTGTTAAAATGGAAATCCATGTACCTAATGAATATGTAGGTAATGTATTAAAATTATGCGAAGAAAAAAGAGGAATTCAAAAAGATATTCGCTATTTAACAACATCTAGAGTAATAGTAATCTATGAGCTTCCGTTCGCAGAAATTGTCTATGACTTTTTTGATCGCTTAAAATCAGTAAGCAGAGGATTTGCTTCTTTAGATTATGAGGTCATAGATTTTAGACCATCTAATTTGGTAAAATTAGATATTCTCATTAATGGATCTCCTGTAGATGCAATGGCCACGATAGTACACAGAGATAAAGCCTATTATAAAGGTAGAGCATTGGCTTTACGCTTAAAAAAAGTTATACCAAGACAACTTTTTGAAGTAGTTATTCAAGCGGCTATTGGAAATAAAATTATTGCTAGAGAAAGAATTGCTCCATTACGCAAAAATGTAACAGCTAAATGCTATGGTGGAGATATTACTCGGAAAAGAAAACTCTTAGAAAAACAAAAAGAAGGTAAAAAAAGAATGAAACAAATGGGGAATGTAGAAGTACCTCAGGAAGCTTTTCTGGCTGTTTTAAAAGCAGAAGATTAAAATACAGGAGGCAAAAATGCATTTTTCTTTCTTTTTTAGCGGACACCCAATAAAGCCTTTTGGTATTCTTGGCTTAGTATTATGGCTTATTTTGATCCCTTTGGGCTGTTTTAGTCTGTCCTGTATTATTGAAATTTTTTATTTAATTTACAAAAAATCTGTTCTAGATAAATTAAGCAATCAACTAGCTCGCTTAGGTTTTATTTTTCTTAGTGCTATTACTTTAAGCATAGCCATTATATGTCTAGTTCCTGGATTCCAGGACACAGCTTTTAAAAGTTTTTTTATTTTTAAACAAACTTTTCTTATATGTATAGCTACTGCCTTTTTATTAAGTGTGGCTTATATTTTTAGCTGGAAGGCCTTAAAAAATTTAAAAATTTTACATATCTTATTAGGATTTAGTAGCTTAGCTTCCTACAAAATATTTTTAAGCGGAATCTTTTTAATCCTATTTAACTTAGCTTTACCTCAACCCAAACTCTTACCACCCCTTCATTCTCTCTTTTATCCAATCTTAGGACAACTTTTTATTCTCTCTTTTGTCTTTGCCATTAGCGTAGCATGGCCTTATTTGATATTAAGACGCAATAAAGACGATTTTGGAAGAGATTATTATCGTTTTGCTATAAAACACTTAAGCAAATGGAACTTGATTATGCTTGGAGCTAGTTTTATTCCATGCACTATTATATTTTTAATGCTAAAAGAAAAATTCTTATTTAGTCCTCTTTTAGGACCAGCAAGTATGATTATTCTTGGAATGGGTCTTTTGGCAATTTTAAGTGTTATCTTGCTTAAACAAAATCAACCCCTGCGCTATAAAGCCTGGTTTTTTTTAGCACCTCTGCCTGCTTTAGTTATATTAATTTTTAGGTTAATATCTTATGTAGAACTTATAAAAATGTGGAGATTATAAAAAAACAAAATTAAAATTGTTTTTTATTTTTTAAAAGCAAAACACAAAAAAATGGGCCTCCTAAAAGTGCAGTGAGAGCTCCTACAGGGAGCTCTTCTCCGCCTGAAAGTATTATTCTAGCAAGAATATCTGCTCCTAGAGTAAGACATCCCCCTAGAAGAGCACTTAAAGGCAACAAATCTACATAACTTTCTATTTTTAACAAACGCAATAAATGAGGACTAACCAAGCCAATAAAACCAATTACTCCTGCGACACTTACGCTGGCCCCAGCTAAAAAACTAGTAAGAACAAAAAAAAGCATTCGAAATAAATGAGGATTTAAGCCTAAATTATTAGCTTCTATGTCTCCTAAGGTAAGAATATCTAAATGCTTTCTAAAAAACAAAAGCAAACTAAAACCAAAGATAAAAAAAGGAAAAAATATTTTTAACTCTTCCCACGAACGTCCTGCAAAACTTCCCATTAGCCAAAATACTATAGAACTTACGCTTTCCTCATCCAAAGATTTTAAAATAGAAATAAGGGCTGAAAAAAAAGTAGTTAGCACTATCCCAGCTAAAATAAGAGTCTCTGTCCTAAACTCGCCTTGATAAGAAGCAAGATAAAGCACAAAAATCAAAGTTATTAATGCACCAAATAAGCTCATTATAGGCAAAGAATAAATAGAAAACATATTAAATCCAAAAAAAAGACCAAGGGAAGCCATAAATGCAGCACCTGAAGAAATACCCAAGGTAAACGGTTCTGCTAATGAATTATTTAAAATTGCTTGCAAAGTTGCTCCGCTTGAAGACAAGGCAACTCCTATTAAATAGGCTAATATAGTACGTGGCAACCGAATATCCATCAAAATAAGATGGCCTGTAGAATTGGCAGATGTAAAAAGATAGTTTAAAGGGATGGAAACAGGACCTGCCCAAAGGGAAAGAATAAAAAGTAAACAAGAGCAAAATAAAAGAAGTATATAAAATACTTGTTTATTGCTTATAATTTTCCTAGCCATATTTTGTTACTTTTTCAATCTCAATTAATTATTTGTAACCTTATAAACAATAAATGCCTAGGAATTTTTAATATGTCAAAATCTTTCATGCTTGCTGGACTTTCTAGTGGAAGTGGTAAAACAAGTCTTAGTTTGGCCTTAATCTCAGCACTTAGCCAAAAGGGATATGAAATCTTCCCTTTTAAGGTCGGCCCAGATTATCTAGATCCTATGTATTTAAGCAAAGTTGCTCAAAAACCATGCCTAAATTTAGATTTATTTTTCTCTCCTTTGGCTCACATTAAATCCCTTTTAAATACAAAAGGTATTAACTTAATTGAAGGAGTAATGGGCTATTATGATGGAGACAAAACAGGCAAAAATTCTTGCGCAGATCTTGCCTTAGCCCTAGACATTCCTGTTTTTTTAGTTGTCAATCCTCTAAAGTTGGCTCAAACTTTTGGAGCTATAATTTATGGATTAATCAATTTTAAACCTGCAGGCAAACAAATAAAAGGTATTATTTTAAACAATTATTCTTCGGAAAAACAAAAAGAAATCTTTGCAAACATCCTAAAACAAGCAAATCTTCCGCCTTTAATTGGAGCAGTTCCTAAAGGGAAATTGCCAGAATTAAAAAGTAGACATCTGGGCTTAAAAAGTGAAGTGAATTTTTCAAAAACAGAATTAAAACAATTTTCTCAAAACGGAGAAAAATATATCAACTTAGACTACATTTTAAGCTCCTTAAAAAATTCAACAAAAACAACATCTATGGTTCAAAAATCTAAACCAATACAATCTAAACCCAAACTAATGATTATTAAGGACAAAGCCTTTAATTTCTATTATCAAGCCAATTTAAATGCCCTTCAAAGGGCTGGAGTAGAATTGGTCTTTGCATCCAGCTTTGATCAAAATATTTCTTTTAAAAATATTAATGGATTATATATCGGAGGAGGATACCCTGAATTATATGCAAAAGAACTTAGCCAAAATCAAAATCTTATTATAAAATTAAAAGACTTTATTCAACATGGTGGTAAAGTTTATGCCGAATGTGGGGGCTTGGTGTTCCTAAGTAACGGTTTAATTTTAAAACAAAAGAAATATCCTTTCCTAGAAATTTTACCTTTTTGGGTTAAAATGCAACCTAAAAGAGTCAAATTGGGTTATGTACAAGTGAAAGTAGTTCAAGATGCAGGATGGTTTAAGCAAGGCTCTATTTTAAAAGGACATGAATTTCATTATTCTGAAATAATAGAGCCGATACCTAAAAACTTAAACAATGTTTATACAGTATTTGACAGTGCAGGAAACAAACAAAATACCTTTGGTATAAAAATCAAAAATGTACTTGCAAGTTATGTTCATTTGTATTTTGCCCATGATTACAAGGTGATTACAGAGATGATAAATTTTTTAAAACATTAAAAAAGAGGGGAAAATGAACAAAGGAATTATAATATTAAGTCATGGGAGTAGAAATTTAGAGGTGCAAAAAAATTTTCTACAAATGGTAAATCGAATTGCTAAACGCTTACCCACACTTCCTATTAAACCAGCTTTTTTTTCCTTAGCCACACCAAATTTAGAACAAGCAATTAAAGACTTAAAAAGTCAAAAAATTCAAAAAATAATAATATATCCTTATTTTTTAAATACAGGGGTACATATTAAACATGATTTACCCAATCTAATTTCCCAGTTCAAACAAAAATTCCCAAACATTTCTTTTGAAATTACTTCTATCTTAGGAGAAGAGCCTCTTTTAGAAGAGTTGATTTTTGAAAAAATAAGTCTTCAGCTCTGGTCATACAATACAAAAAAACTTCCACAAGAAATAGAAAACCAAAGCTTTGAATTTATCACTCAATTTTTAACAAATACACCCTTTTCTGACGAGGAAAGAAGTGTTTTAACTAGGGTTATTCATGCTACATGTGATTTTTCTTATATTTCCACTTTAAAATTTCATCCTAAGGCTATAAAAATAGGAAACAAACTCATTAAAGAAAAAGCACCTATTTTTTGTGATGTGCAAATGGTCAAAGCTGGTCTTACAACTTTAGAAAATGTATTTTGTTTAATAAATGATCCCAAGATAAAACAAAAAGCTCTAGACAACAGCATAACTAGAGCTGTAGCTAGCTTTAGAGAATGGGGAGATAAATTAAATGATTCATTGATAGTTATAGGAAATGCTCCTACAGCCTTAGAGGAAGTATTGCGTTTATTTTATGAACACAGGATTAAACCAGCACTCATAATCGGAGTACCTGTTGGATTTGTTGGAGCTGCAGCCAGCAAAGAAATGCTTTTAAAGAGTAAAATACCTTATATTACTAACTTAGGCCCCAAAGGAGGTTCTTCTGTAGCAGCAGCTATAGTAAATGGAATAAAAAATCTTAAAACTAAGAAGAACTAGCTTTTCTCTGTTCTAAAATCGCATCTTCTACATTCTGAACCACTTCCTGATAATCCTGTTCCTCTCCAGCTTCATATAAGGCAATAATTGCATTCAGAGTGCGCTGAATGATAGGTTTTTGAATATTGAAATAAGATTTCCATTCCTCTACTGCCTGCTTTAAATTGCCTTCGTAAGCAAAGCTAAGACCCTTATATAAAAGACAAAATTGCTCTTTTGGCCTAATGTCCATTACTTTATCAAAATATTCTCTAGCTTGTTCAAATTCATGTAATCTAAAATAGGCATAGCCACACTTTTTTAAAATATCTACATCTTTACCTTCATCTTTTAAAACAATCTCATAATTTTCTATAGCTGTCCGATAATCACCTTGTTCTAAGGATCTATCTGCTTTTACTAAAATAGGACTAAGACCTGTAAAACCAGATTCTTCTGATCTAAATCTTTTAAAAAAGCCTGTTAAAAAATCACGCCTAGACACTTTAGGCTTCATATTTTACCCTCTTTTATTCCCACAATAGTTAAACCATGTTCATTTGCCAATTTTAAACTTTTATCTAAATCAAAAAACAAACTATATTTAGCTTCAAAAAATAAAGCTGTTGCCTTTGCTTCTATCATAGTTTTAATGGTTTCAAGCCCTAACGCTGGCATATCGATTCGCTCATCTTGGCCAGGTTTAAATGCTTTTAAAACCACACATCCTTTTCCTCCTAATTCTCCTGCTCTCTTTATAGTGGCGTTAGTACCTTCTATCCCTTCTACCGCTATTACTATCTTTTCTTTTACAACCAAACACTGTCCTATATCTAAATTTCCTATTTTCTTTAAAATAGGCCAACCAAACTTAAAAGATTCTAATTCTATTGAGCTGGGTTTTCTAAAACTAAGAATTCCACTCGGTGCGATTAGATCAGGAACGAATTGTTGCGGGCCAACAACTCTAAAACCCTCTGATTCAAATTCAGCAATTAAAGCCTTAAAGATAGCTCCATCATTTAGACTTTTTAACTTAAAGAGAACTTTTGCTGCCCGAAAATCTGGCCTAAGGTTAAGAGCTTTTGGTTTGCTTATAGGACCTGCAAAAATCACTTCTTGGACATGATTTTTTTTCAAAAATTTTATTACCTTTCCCAATTGGCCCAAATTTACCCACAAAAATTCATCTACTCTTGAAGCCAACAAAGGATCAGTATAATCTTTAAAACCAACTCCAACTGTTAAATATCCTTGTTTTAAAGCGCTATCACAAACTTTAAGAGGAAACTGTCCTCCTCCTGCAATCAACCCTAACTTTTTTCTCATTTGTCTTTAGAAAACGAGATAATTCCTCGTTTACTATCTTGAATAAATTTAATCAGTTCCAATACAGTCTTATATTGTCCTAATTCTTCTTTCATCTTGAGAATAGCTTGCTCTTGGGTAAGACCAGACTGCCATAAAATATAAGATGCCTTTTTAAGTGCGTATATCTCCTCACGCAAAAATCCTTTTCGCTTAAGACCAATAATATTCGGCCCATAAGCCTTAGCCCTTTCCCCAGCCACCAACATATAAGGTGGTACATCTTGAGCAACTCCTGTTTTGCCCCCAATAAAAGCATATTTGCCTATATGCACAAATTGATGAACAGCAGATAATCCCCCAATAGTCGCGTAATCTCCAACCACTACATGTCCAGCCAAAGTAGCACAATTAGCTAAAATTACCCCATCTCCAATCTGACAATCATGGGCTACATGAGAATAAGCCATAAAAAGGCAATCACTTCCTACTTTAGTTATCCCACCACCTTCTTCAGTTCCTCGATGAAGGGTTGTATATTCTCTTATTTTATTATTATCTCCAATAATCAACCAAGACTCCTCACCCTTAAACTTTAAGTCTTGAGGTATCTCTCCTACAAAGGCATAAGAGAATATGTGATTATTTGAACCTAACTTAGTATAAGATTTTATCTGCGCAAAGGCATCTATTTGACAATTATTTCCTATTTCCACTTTATCTTCTATAATAACATAAGGTCCAATCTTTATATTTTCTCCTAAAACTGCATTTTTACTTACTATGGCTGTAGGATGAATATCTATCACTACTTATCCTCCCTAGGAACAATGGCAGCAGAAAGTATCCCTTGAGCAGCTACTTGTCCATTAACAAGTGCTTTGCCATTCATCTTCCACAAATTAAGTTTATGCTTTTCATAGGAAACCTCCAAAGAAAGCATATCTCCTGGAAAAACAGACTTTCGAAAACGAACCTTTTCCATACCTGTAAAAAGAAAAATCTTATTCTCTACCTCTTCTGGAATACTTTTCATTACTAAAATCCCCCCTGCCTGAGCTAATGCTTCTAAAATCAGGACCCCAGGCATAACAGGATATGAAGGGAAATGACCTTGAAAAAAAGGTTCATTAATGCTCACGCATTTAATGGCTTTAATATATTTAAAAGGCTGATATTCTAGCACCCTATCTACCAACAAAAATGGATATCTATGGGGTAATAAATCCAAAATATCTTTACTTACAATCTCTCCCTGGACTTTTTCCAGCATTGGTTACTCCTCTAATTTTTCTTCTAACTCAACTATCTTTTTTTCTAAGTATCTAATCTTCTTTTGTAATTCTGGAAGTTTTGGAATAATAACAGAAGAACGCAAAAACAATTTATGAGGCATAGCAGGACTACCACCTACATCTGTTTTAGGTGGTAAATCTTTACCTACCCCAGATTGAGCCGCTACCCTACATCCATCTCCAATTGTAAGGTGACCTGCAATACCTACCTGGCCAGCTAAAATAACTTGATTGCCAATAGAAGTACTTCCAGCAATACCCACTTGGGCAACAAGAATAGAATTTTGACCTATTTTTACATTATGTCCTATTTGAACTAAATTATCTATTTTTGTACCTTTTCCTATCCTCGTTTCTCCTAATGCGGCCCTATCTATAGTTGTATTGGCACCAATTTCTACTTCATCTTCAATCACAACTCGACCTACTTGGGGGAACTTTTCCAATCCTGTTTGCGATTGGGCAAAACCAAAACCATCACTACCAATAACTGAGCCTGCATGAATAATAACCTTACTTCCTATTTTACTTTCAGCCAATAAACATACATTTGCATAAATAACACAATCCGTTCCTATTTTTACCTTTTCTCCAACATAGACACCAGGAAAAATTGTAGTTTTAGCTCCTATTTGAGCCTCTGCTCCTATAAAAACAAAAGGATAAATATTTGCTGTAGGATGTACTTTAGCTGTGGGATGAATAAAAGCCAAATCACTCTGTCCGCTAAAACAACCTTGAGGCTTAGCAAATAATTGTACTGTCCTAGCAAAATCAAGATAAGGATTTGAACTTAAAAGAGCAGTTTCTACCTTTGAAGACAAATCAGGATTTAAAATAATAGCCCCTGCTTTGGTTTTCTCTAAAAGAGACAAGTACTTAGGGTTTGCCAGAAAAGATATTTCATCTTCTCTGGCATCCTCTAAAGTATTTACCCCTCTAATTTCTTTATCCTTACCTTTAAATTCAAGATTTAACTTAGCAGCAATCTCTGACAACAACATTATTTCTTGCCTTTCCCATACTTTTTCTTCCAAGCTTTATTTAACTCTGCCATAATTTCATTAGTAATATTAACTTTTTCATTTGCATATAAAAGACCACTTGCTCTCATATCCCAAATAGCTGTATAACCATTTTTTTTCGCATAATTTTTAATTACTTCTGCCAACAACTGAATAATTGGGCGGCTTAATTTTTGTTCTTCTAGCTTAATTTTCCGTTGATATGCTTGCCAAGTATCTTGATAATCTCTTACTTTCTTTCTGAATTCCAATTCCTTATCCTGCTTGGCCTCTTGACTCAAAACTAACGCTTGTTTCTGCAACTCTTCTCTTAACGCCTGCAATTCTTTTTTTTGTTTATCCAAATCTGCTTTCATGCCTTTGGTTTTCTTTTTAAGCTTAGCCAGTGCTTGTTGACCTGGCTCAGATTGGGAAATTACCTTTTGCATATCTACTACACCAATCTTGGTAGCAGCCATAGCAACTCCTGCCCAAAACAATATTAACCCTACTAATAAACACAATAATTTTTTCATCTCTTAGCTCCTTTTTTAAAATTTTAATAAAATTGGCCAATGCTAAATTCTAATTTCTTTGTCCGCTCACCGTCAAGTTTGTCTAGAGCATAACCATATTCTAAACGCAAGGGACCAAGGGGAGAATACCACCTAATTCCTGTGCCTACGCTTTTATACAAATCTGTATCCATACTCTGGTCTTCATCCCAAGCATTACCTGCATCAAAGAAAAATAGCCCTAAAATGCCCATTTCTTTGTTCAAAGGGAACAATATTTCTACATTGGTAAAAAACTGTTTATTTCCACCTTTGTAATCACCATTATCATATTTAGGCGAAATTTCTCTTCCAGGATATCCTCTAACAGAATTTATACCCCCTAAATAAAAACGTTCAAAAGAAGGGATTTCTTCATCCCCATTTTTAGTAAGATAACCTAATCTAAAATGCCAATGAAAAATAAAATCTTTTATTAACGGCTGATACCAACTAAAATCATAAATACTTTTAATAAAATTATCGTCACCTCCTAAAGCCCCTCCTGCATATTCCAAAGACAAAGAATTCTTTGTACCTTTAGTTGGGTTCAAGTACCTATCTGTAGTATCTCGAGTTGCACTGATATAAAAAATACTTGCCCAATTATCACCTTCCATATCCTTTATAGTCTGGTCAGCATCTTTATCTACATTATAAATAGTATATCTTTCAGCTTTATAATTCCAATTTAAACTCGTATATTCTCCTAAAGGATAGGCAAAGCTTAACTTACCACCAATACTTTTTTTATCGTATTTAAAAAATTCTTCTTTAGAATTAAAAACAGATATTCCTACTCCAAGGTCAGAATCTTTGTAATAAGGATTCCAAAAAGACGCCACATAAGAAGTTCTTCGCCCACTAAAAGTACCAGACAGTCCTACGCTATACCCTTTTCCAAAAAGATTCCTCTGTTGAATCTTTGCAGTAAAAAACATCTTATCAAATGAAGAATACCCTGCTCCAGCAGAAATCATACCTGTTGGTTTTTCTTTTACTTTTACAATCAAATCCATTTGAGAACGATCATCCGTTGGAACTGTCTGAATATCTACTGTTTCAAAATAATCAAGCTTGTTTAAGCGCACATTAGAACGCTTTAATTTTTCTCCACTAAATAAATCCCCATCAGCTAAACGCATCTCCCTTCTAATGACATTATCTCGCGTACTTCTGTTTCCCTCTATAATTACTCTTCTTATATAAACTTTTTGCCCTTTTTGAGGGATATAGGTAACATAAACTAATTTAGTTTTCTTATCAGCCTTAACCTTTACATCACAATCAGCAAAAGCATATCCATAATTCGTATAATAATCAGCAATAGCTTGAAGGTCTTTTCTCAAAATAGACCTATTAAAATACTCTCCATCTTTTGCTAAATCATCCATTTTAATAATCTTTAAAAGAGTCTCTTCGGGAAAAAGCAAATCTCCTTCAAATTTTACACCACCAACTTTATAACGCGCACCTTCAAAGACGTGAAAAGTAATATAAATACCGTCATCTTTAAATTCTACATCAGGCTGCCCCACTTTAACATCAATAAAGCCTCTATTTGCATAATAAGCTTCTAAAGCAGCAGCATCTCTTTCTAAAAGCTCTTCTTTTAATATACCAGAGCCAGTTAACCAGGAGAAAAAGCCCCTTTCTCCTAAAGCCAACTGGTCTTTTAACTCATCGGCGCTTATTTGTTTAGCCCCATCAATAATAATTTTTTTAATATAAAGCTTAGGCCCTTCTTTGATTTTAAAAATCAACCTTGCCTGCTTATTATCAGAGCTCTCAACAACATAAGATACATCTGCCTTATAATACCCCTTCTTACGGTAAAGTTGACGAATTTTTTCCATATCTTCTGCTACAATGGAAGGATTAAATACAGAACCTGTTTTGCTTGAAATAGCCTCTAAAATATCATCTTCATCAATTTCTTTTGCTCCTTCTACAGAAATAGCTCGAATTAAAGGTTTTTCTTTAACTTCTACGATAATCTTTTTCCCTTCTTTAGTATCTTGAACAAAAAATTTAATATCATCAAAATATCCCAATTTATAAAGACGTTTTAATTCTTCATTTATCTTTTTTGGATCGTAAATATCTCCTTTTTGAATCTCTAACCTCAACAAAATAACGTCCTTATCTAAAATTTTATTCCCTCTTACTTCTATACCTACAATCTGCTCTTTTTTTAAAAGCTCTAATTTTATTTTAGAGACTAACTCGTCTACTGCAGGCAAAAGATTTATAAGTCCTTTTCTCACCACAAATAATGCCTTAGGAGACTTAAGGCCATATGCTTCTACTAACCTGCTATCTATACTTAAAGTCTCTCCTATTTTACTAAGACTACCATAAAGTCCATAGTTTGCATCTAAAAGCAAGGTTAAATTCTTAACAGTACTAATATCTAAGTACTCTACATTCTCCTGCTCCAATATCTCCTTTACTCTATTTAAATCAACTACTTCAAATCCTTTTTCTTTTAATCTATCTTTAATTAAAGATGGTAAACTCTCTTTCAAATATTGAAACTCCTTAGGAGCATTTATTTCAAAGGGGAAAACAGCAATTCTAATTTTTTCTGCTGCGTAACCTGACAAATTACTTCCCATAAGAATGAAAAATATTATTATGCTATAAAAAGCCTTAAAGCGCATGAAGCTCTCCTAACTTTAACTGATAAGTTTTTTGCATAAGGGAGGCGAGAGTATGGTTATGGGTTACAACCACAAGAGTAGTTCCCAGTTCCTTATTTAAATGACATAATAAATTCCCTACTTTCACACCATTTGCTTCATCAAGATTGCCAGTGGGCTCATCTGCTAAGATAACCTCTGGTTCTAAAACTATAGCTCTTGCAATTGCTACTCTTTGTTTTTCTCCTCCAGAAAGTACAGAAACTGGTCTGGAAAATTCTTCTAAACCAACCATAGACAAAGCTTCCTTAGCCAAAGAAAATATTCTACTCTTAGAGAGACCTCTTATTATCCCAGGCATAGCAACGTTTTCTAGCACACTAAATTCAGGCAAAAGGTGATGAAATTGAAAAACAAATCCTATTTTTTGATTTCTAAAACAAGCTTTCTGTTTCTCTGAAAACAACCCTATATTTTTGTCTTTAAAAAATATTCTCCCCTTTGTCGGGTAATCTAATGCTCCCATAATATGAAGTAAGGTAGATTTTCCTGAACCAGACGCACCCACAATAGCAACTGATTCTCCTGTATTTATTTCTAAAGTAATGTCCTTTAAAACTTCTACTTTGTCATCTCCAGACAAAAATACTTTTTCAATATGTTCTAAACGATATATTTTACTCATAGCGTAAAGCCACAGCAGGTTCTAACTTTGCTGCCTGTTTGGCTGGATAAAGAGTTGCAAAAAAACACAAAAGGATAGCCACTATGCCTATCAAAATGAGATCTGTACTTTTCAGTAAAATCGGCAAATGATCTAAATAATAAACATCTGCAGGCAACTTTATAAATTGATATCTTTTCAATAAAAAACATATACCCAATCCTAAGATATATCCCAAAAAAGTACCCACAAACCCTATAATTGTCCCCTGAAGCATAAATATCTTTTTTATTCTTTTTGGTGTTGCTCCCATAGAAATCATCACAGCAATATCTTTAGTTTTCTCCATTACTAACATAATAAGCGTTGTAACAATGCTAAAAGACCCCACAAGGACAATCATGGCCAAAATAACACCCATAGCTGTTTTCTCCAACTTCAACGCTGAAAACAAATTTTGGTTCATTTCTATCCAATTTCTAGTATAATACGGATAACCAATCTGTTTTAAAATCTTTTTAGCTAGTTCAGGAGCTTTATACACGTCAAATACACGAATTTCTAACGCACTCACACCGTTAGACTTAATACCTAAAAGCTTTTGAGCTTGTTCTAATGAAATATATCCCAAAGAAGAATCATATTCGTACATTCCTGTTTTAAAAATACCAACAAGCTCAAAAGTAGCCACTTTAGGTGTAAAGCCTGCACTTGTCCTTTTACTACTAGGAGCTAATATATTTACTTTACTTCCAAGAGTTAAATTTAATTGACTAACAAGTTCTTTGCCCAAAATAATCCCAGGGAAAGAAGAATTGTGTTCTAATCTCTTAATCTGACCAGAAATCAAAATCTTTGGTAGCTCAAATACAGGTGCATCTTGAACCCTAATACCTCTTAAAATTAACCCCTTAACCCCACCAGGGCCACTTGCCATTACTTCTGCATACATAAAAGGGGCAACACCTTTTACTTCTGAGACAGACTTTATCTTTTTTATTAACTCAGGATACTCTTGAACCAATCCTTCATAACTACCTACTAAAATATGCGCATTAACCCCTAAAATTTTATCTTTTAAGTTCTGACTAAAACCATTCATTACTCCAAGAACAATAATTAAAGCAGCTACTCCCAGAGCCACTCCTAAAATGGATATTAAGGTAATAACAGAAATAAAGGTCTGTTTTTGTCTAGCTAAAAGATATTTTTGGGCAACAAAGAGTTCAAAGTTCATTAGCTAGATCAGCCTTCTGGTCTAAGAAGAGGGAAAAGAATAACCTCTCTTATAGATTGAGAGTTGGTAAGCAACATTACTAATCTATCGATACCAATGCCTTCTCCACCTGCAGGAGGCATACCATACTCTAAAGCCCTAACATAATCTTCATCCATAAAATGAGCTTCTTCATCTCCAGCTTCTTTTTCTTTTACCTGTTCTAAAAAACGTTCTTTTTGGTCAAACGGATCATTTAATTCAGAAAAGGCATTTGCCATTTCCCGCCCTGCAATAAACAGTTCAAACCTGTCTGTTATGGTAGGATCTTCCTCATTTCTTCGTGAAAGAGGGGAAATATCTGTAGGATAATGATAAATAAAATGAGGTTGAATAAGTTTAGGCTCAACTAATAAATCAAATAGTTTAGCCTGCACCTTTCCCAATTTTTCTCCTTCTACAACCTTTTCTCCTAATTTTTTAGCCAAATTTTTTGCATTTTCATAATTTTGATACTCTTCTGGACGAAGACCACCTATTTTTTCCAGTGATTCATAAAATGAAAGCTTGTTCCACGGAGGGGTTAAATCAATCTCATGTTCTCCGTAAGGTATTTTCGTAGAGCCACAAACATCTTTAGCTAATGAAGAAAATAACTCTTCTGTTAATTCCATAAGCATGGTAAAATCAGCATAAGCCATATAAAACTCTAGCATAGTAAACTCTGGATTATGCTGAGTTGAAATACCCTCATTTCTAAAATTCCTATTTATCTCATATACTCGCTCAAATCCTCCTACTAAAAGACGTTTTAGGTATAACTCAGGAGCAATACGCAAATAAAGTTGCATATCAAGAGCATTGTGATGAGTAATAAATGGTTTAGCTGCAGCACCTCCAGGAATAGGTTGCATCATTGGCGTTTCTACCTCTAAAAAGCCCCTTGCATCTAAAAAATTTCTAATAAAACGAACAATCTTTGAACGCTTAATAAATATTTCTCTTACTTTAGGGTTAACAATCAAATCCACATAACGTTGACGATAACGCAACTCTACATCTTTTAAACCATGATATTTTTCAGGCAAAGGCCGCAAAGACTTAGTAACTAACTCTACATCCTCTGCTTTAATTGTAAGTTCGCCTGTTTTGGTTTTAAATAAAGGTCCTTTTACACCTACAATATCTCCTACATCAAATTTTTTAAAAATATTATATTTTTCTGAGCCTAAAATATTTTTTTGAGCAAAGACCTGGATTTTCCCTGAATGATCTTGAATATGAAAAAAAGTAACTTTTCCAAAAGACCTTAAAGCCATAATTCGACCTGCCACTACAAACACAGAATCTAATTTTTCTAAGTCCTCTTGGCTTAGGTCTTTATACTTATCTAAAATAGGTTTAATATCGTGTTTTTTGCGAAATGTATTGGGATAAATGGCAATTCCCTGCTCTAAAAAACGCTTGGCCTTTTCTTTTCTAGCTTGAATAAGACGATTTTCATCTTGTTGAGAAGAATTTTTTTGTGTACTCAATGTTCTAACCTCTTGACGAAAAATTAAGCATCTATAACTATTTTAATTTCCTCTGCTCGTCAAGAAAAGTAAACTTATACAAATTCGTTAAGCTCCTTCCCTCTTTTCTTCCTCTTAGCTAAAAGTTACTCAAAACTTCTCGATAAATTTTCTTTAAATCCCCAAAAACTCATAAAAAAATGCTAAAAAATCAAACCTACAACAACCATACTTTATTAATAGGGACAAAAAAATTACTTTGTACCTCAGCTCATTGCTTAAATTCTCAAAGAGAAAAATAAAGATATTTTGTCTCCAAAAAAAATTAGAGCATTTGAAAAATTTTTAAATCTAAAAATATTAAGAAATCACTTCAGGGTTCTAGAGGAATAACAACCTTACGAAAGTTGAGAAATTAAATAGACTAAGCTAAAAAAGTTTTCACAATATAAAAATTTTTCATTAAATAGACAGGAAAATAAAAAAGCAGGAGTATGAGCATACTCCTGCTTTTTTATTTTTAATTTAATTGTTTTTTAATCTTCTGCTTTGCTTTCTTCTATAATTTTTTCTGCAATCTGGCTTGGAACTTCTTCATAGTGATCAAACTCCATAGTATAAGTCCCTTGTCCACTAGTCATGGAAGTAAGACTTTGAGCATAACTCAACATTTCTGCCATCGGAACTTGTGCCTTGACTTCAGTAATACCATTCTTTGAATCCGAACCTAAAACTTTACCTCTACGCCCAGAAATATCCCCTATTACATCTCCCATATACTCATCAGGAATATATACTGTTACATTCATAATCGGTTCAAGCAAAATAGGCTTACACTTTTCTACTGCCTTTTTAAAAGCCATTGAACCTGCAATCTTAAAAGCCATTTCAGAAGAATCCACACTATGATAAGAACCATCATACAAAGTAACTTTAAAATCAACTACAGGATAACCTGCTACTACGCCCTTTCTAGCTGCCTCTTGAATACCAGCGTCAACAGCAGGAATATATTGTTTGGGTATAACACCTCCTACAATAGCATCTACAAATTCATACCCTTTACCTCTAGGCAAAGGTTCTAGCCTAATCCAACAATCACCATATTGTCCTCTACCACCTGTTTGCTTTTTATATTTTCCTTGGACCTCTGCCTTACCCTTTATAGTCTCTCGATAAGGAATCTTAGGAGTTTTTAAAACAATACCAACTTTATATCGCCTTTTCACCTTTTCAACTGTTGTTTCTATATGTAATTGCCCCATACCAGAGAGAAGCATATCCCCTGTCTCTTCATTCCTTGTAAGTTCTAAAGTAATATCCTCATCTAAAAGTTTTTGAACAGATGCAAAAACTTTATCTTCTTCTCCTTGTTTTTCTGCAGCCAAGGCATAAGAAATAATACACGGGGCAACATCTGGCTTTTTAAGTTTAAAAGGAGCCTTTTCATCGCACAAGGTATCTCCTGTAGAGGTTTCCTTTAATTTTGCTACAGCTACTATTGCCCCTGGTCCAACTTCTCCTTTTACTGGCACTTGTTTTTTCCCTTCAAAAACCAATAACTGACCCAATTTTTCTTTACTATCTTTGTTAGCATTTAAAAGAGTCATATCTGAACTAAGCACTCCAGAAAGTACTCGCATCACACTTAACTGCCCGGTAAAAGGATCCACAATAGTTTTAAATACAAAGGCAGCCAGTGGCTCATCAGGGCTAGAAGGTCTTTCTTCTCCATCTTCTCCTTCAAAAGGAGCTCGTTCTAATGGTGAAGGCAAAAGCCAATTAATGGTATCCAATAAAATATTTCCCCCTTTATTAACCAAAGCAGCTCCAACACATACAGGAAATAATTCCCTTGCTAAAATTCCCTTTTTTAAACCACTTAAAATTTCATCTTTGCTAAGCTCTCCCTCTTCAAGATATTTTTCCATGAGAGCCTCATCACTTTCTGCAATATCTTCAATCAAAGCAGTCCTAAGTTCTTCCACCTTATCTGCCAATTCTGCTGGGATGTCTCCACTTTTTACCTTGCCATCTTCAGTAAAAAAGAGAGCCTTTTGCTCTAAAATATCTACCACTCCTTGAAAATCTGCTTCTGCACCTATGGGAAGAAACAGAGGTATTGCTTTTATTCCTAAAACATTACTCAAACCTTCATAAGCCTGATCAAAATTAGCTCGTTCTCTATCCATTTTATTAATAAAAATAATAGAAGGAAGCCCTGCCTTTTCAACCTCTGCCCACATTTTCTTAGTTAAAGGCTTAACTCCATCTATAGCATCTAAAACAAACACAACACCATCTGCTGCTGTAAGCAAATATTGAATATCCCCATTAAAATTAGCATCACCAGGCACATCAATTAAATAATGATCTCCTTTTTGCCACTTAAAATAAGCAAAACCAGGTTGAATACTACCGCGTCTTTTAATCTCTTCAGGCTCATAATCTAAACAAGTGGTGCCTTCTTCTATTTTGCCTAGGCGTGAAATAACCTTTGCCTGAAACAACAGCATCTCAGCAACAGAAGTTTTTCCACAGCCACCATGGCCAACCAGTGCATAAGTTCTTTGTTTCTCAAGTTTCTCCCGCATTAATTAGCCCCCTTTCAAAATATTTTTCCCCTCTATTCAGGGATCTATTTACACACCCTATTGACTAAACCCTAAAACTCAGAAGTAAGATTTTAAATTGCACAAATTACTTTTTTCACATATTAATCTTTACTTGGATTTTGTCCTATATGTAGAGAAAAGAAAAGATGTCAAGTGATGGGAACAAAATGTTAGCTTTAAAAGAAAAATTATCCTTAATAGACCCTAATCAGATAATTACAGAAAACCCTTGGATACTCTGGCCTAAAGAGCCTTGCCCAGAGCTTTTAAAAAGTTTAGAATATTTAGGGCAATTAGAGCCAATCCTTATTTTTCAAGAACAGGAAAAAATTTTCCTTATCCATGGATATAAACGAACTTTAGCCTTAAAAAATTTAAAAAAAAATATCTTAGCCTTAAAAATAGAAAAAAAATCTCCCAAAAAGTTGGGCTTCATTTATTATTCTTTAAATAATCTACCTTATCCTGCCCAGTGGGCTTTAGTAAAAGCATTTAGATTTTTTTCTAAATTTAAACTGTCTTCCCAAGAATTAGCAATATTAGGGATCCACCCAAAAGGCCTACAATTAAAGCTGCTTAACAATTGGATAAAACTTCCTAAAAAATGGGATAACCTCCTACAATTGGAGCATCTTGACTTAGAGATAGGGGGCTTAGTTAAAAATTTCTCCCTAAATGAACAAGAGGTTCTTTTTTTATTGTTTAAAGATCTAAAATGGTCTAAATCTAATCAAAAAAAAGTTCTCCAATGGCTAAATGAAATCAGCCTAAAAACTCAAAAACAACTTAACTCACTCTTAGAAGAAATGAACATCTTCACTGTTCTGAGCTCTAACCTATCCCCACAAGACAAGATAAAAAAAATACTAAACCTTGTTTGGAAGTATCGCTATCCACTTTTATCTCAAACACATTCAAAAATACTAAATCATCTCAAAAACCTTCAAGCAGGCACAGGTTGGACTATTGACCATCCATTTCAATTAGAAAATAGCAACCTTATTTTTAAAGGAAAATTTTCAAATCCTAAAGATTTATCCCACGCAATCGAAGAGTTAAAATTGATTGCAAAACAAAATCCTTGGGCAAATTGGGAGAGTTTTCTTGACATCTAAACTTCCTTCTTATTTAAATTTAAAATACCTTTACCTTGATCCAAGCTTATCCACTACTAATCCTATTCTTCAAAATGTAAAAAAACATCTTCCTGACATAAAAATTTTGCCTTTAAGTTCAACGCAATCTTACCAACCTCAAAGTTTAATTTTGAAAAAATTTAAAGGCAAATTTTTACGCTTTTGTCCAGGAACAAGGTATTATAATTGCTGTGGATACAAAATAATTCATTTTGGGGAAAACTGTCCTTTAAATTGCACTTACTGTATTCTTCAAGCCTATTTTCAAGATAAAACTTTAAAAATATGGGCAAATATAGACGATTTATTCCAAGAACTAGATAAAACTTTTAAAACAAACCCTAATCTTCGTTTTAGAACAGGAACAGGAGAATTTACAGATTCGTTGGTCTTAGAACCCCTTACAGGATATGCTCAAAAATTAACCAATTTTTTACAAAACTATTCTAACGTACGCCTTGAGTTAAAAAGTAAAGTAGCAGATTTAAGTTGGACAAATGGTCTTCATAAAATTGACCATATCTTACCAGCTTGGTCCTTAAATGCTCCAGAAATAGTAAAAAAAGAAGAAAAACTCGTAATCCCCTTAGAAGAACGCCTCAGGGCAGCTCAAAAATGTGTATCACTGGGAATCAAAGTTTGCCTTCATTTTGACCCTATAATTTATTATCCAAATTGGGAAAAAGGATATTCAAAAACTATTGAAATGGTATTTGATTACTTAAAACCAGAACATATCTGCTACCTTAGTCTTGGATCTTTTAGAGGAATGCCAGAACTCTTTCATACCATCTCTCAAAAACACCCCAAATCAACTTATATCTACGAAGAATACATTTACGGATTAGATGGCAAGTTAAGATTATTTTTGCCTTTACGCCTCAAAATGTTCTCTTTTATAGTAAAAAAATTAAAAAAAGCTGGCCTTAAAGACCAAATATATTACTGTATGGAATCTGACTTAGTTTGGGAAAAAACTCTAGGATATACCCCCATTAAATTAGGTGGCTTGGATAAACACCTAGAAAAATTAAGTTTTAACAACCTACTTTAAACTTTTTTTAGCTAAATGGACTTACTTATTTACCAAATTGATTATTGGGCCCTGGACAATTTTCTTTTAACAAGCAAACCTCGCACCCCCCCTTATAGGGAAAATAAGTAAATACAGCATATTTATGATTTAAAATACCATTCTTTTTCATTTCTAAACCAACAGAAGCAATTTTACGTCTAATTTGCTTATTAACTTTTGGAACAGGAGCACATTTTAAAGTTGCAAGTTCTGGAATAAACTCTTTTACTGCAGACATAAGCATAGTTTTTGCCATCAAATCCAGTGCATAGCCTTTACTTGGACTTGTGACCCAAGCGGCTTCTATTTCTTTTTCTACCTCTTTGCCTAAAAAAATTATCAAAAAACCTTTTGGCTCGCCCAATGTATATGCATTAAAAAAAGAAAACCACGTTTGCCAATGTTTTGTAATTAGGCCTACCTCTCCTGCATCCAAGTTTGGCTTTCCGCTCATCTCTAAATAAAAAGAAAGGTCTATAGTTAAAAGTACCCCCTTTTTTTTAAGCTCCATCTTTTTTGACATATTCCAGCCCCTTTTATTTCATTTTTAAAAGTCTCTGAACTTTTTAAATAAAAGCCCTTTTAACTACCTATAAGAATCAAAGAAAAATCTTCTCTCTTTAATTCAGTCAATTCTAAAACTCTCATCATTTCCACTTGCCCAATAAAGCTTTTAATAGTAGGAAATACTTACTTTACTTGTCTAGGATATTTTTATGAAAGATAAAAAAAATAGTTCCCCTAATCTAAATGAAGAATTAAAACAAGTAGAAAAAAGGCTCTTACAACTCATCCAAAAACGTACTAAGCTTTTAAGTAAAATTGCTCGCCATAGAATGGAGCAAAATAAGAGCCCTATAGATACGTATTTGGAGAAGACTCTATGGAATATATGGAAGAAACATCTGCAAGGAGAAAATCAAAGATTCTTTAGACAGTTATTTTCTATTTTAAACAATACTAGTTATTCAAAGGCAGAAAGTAAAAAAAGTAGCGACAAGCCTTTTTGTCTTTATCCTAAGACTCATCCTATTAACTTTTCGACTTCTGCTCCTTTATCTCTTTTTCAAGCTACAGTATCTGTAGTCCTTTCTACTATATCTACAACAGAAACTCACATAGAACCATTCCCATTAAATGATCCGTTAGTGGAGCTGATAAAAGCCCTAAACCAAGCTGGCGGCAGAATCTCATGGCAAGAAGACTCCCTTCATGCAGGACCAGCTAATTTAACTTTTGAAGGAAAATCCTTCTTTTTAGGAGAACACGAAACCACTCTCTATTTTATGTTAGCTTTAGCCCTAACTGAAGCAGGCAGTTGCAAACTGAATGCTTCTCCTGGTTTAAAAATATTAAATCTAAAACCACTGCAAGATTTTCTTCCCCAATTAGGAGCCCGATTAACCTCTATAGAGCCTCAAAGCTACAATTTGCCGGCTAGGCTAGAATGTAGTGGTAAAATACCTTCTGAAATCACAATTCCTTCTACTATAAGCCCGTTTTTAGGAATAGGGCTAATTTTTACAAGCCTACTTTTAAATAAAAAGCTCAAAATTACTTTTGCTAACTTACCTAAAGAAATAGTTGAATTAGACTATCTTCTTCAAAAATGGGGAGTCTCTATTCAAACAGAGGATTCCACTATTACTGTAAGTCCATCTGAGTTAAAATGTCCTGTTCCATTTTCTCTAGAAGCAGATCCTCTTCTTAGTGCCCACCTTTTAGTACTGCCGTATATTACATCTGGCTCAGTCAAATTAGAAGGTATCTGGCCAGGCTATTCTCCTAGAGCCAAATTTGTAGAAAAACTTTTTCAAGAAATAGGCCTTAATTTCAATCCTTCTGATTTTACAAGCCAACACAATAAAGCACTTTCTTCTCAGTTTAGCTTTGACCTAGAGGACTTTAAAGAATTTTTCCCCTTTGTCTTAGCCCTAGCCATTATTCAAAAAAATAAAGCTATTATTTATCATCAATTAGAAGATAGTTTGTTGGAACCAGGATTAGAACTTTTAAGCTTTTTAAATTTCAATTTCAAAACCCATCCAGAATATTTAGAAATAGAATATAGTGGAGAAAAAAATAAAACAAACAAGGTATGGACCAGTCCCTCTGCCTTATGGACACTCAGTTATGGTCTTATTTCTTTTAAATTTAAAGGTATTTGTCTTGAAAATCCAGGAAGTATAACTCAAATTTGGCCTAAATTTTGGAAAATTTTTCAAAGTATTCCCTTTGGTCAGGTAGAAAGAAAAATAGAGGAGCAAAAAGGTGAACCAAGTAGACGACGCATCCGCATTGGCTAAAATTAAAAATTTAGAACAAGAAATAGAACATTTTAAGCAAAAACTTTCAGAGTGTGAAAAAAAAATAAAATACTTTAGAGAAAAAGAAGATCATCAAAAAAAAATTTTTTTTGCTCAAGAAATTTTTAATCTCCAACAAGAAAAATTGGTTATTCAAACCGAGATAAAATTCAGACAAAATAAAATCACTAAGCTACGCTTTGAACTAAATTCATAACTTAACATGTTAAAAAATTTTGCAATAATTGGCCCTAAGAAAAAAATTGCTAGCTTTGTACGAGCTTATTTACGTTCCAAAGATGCCTTGCGTCCGTTAGGACGCTTAGTAGCAATAACTATCACTGATGGAGAAGAGTTCATATCCAATTATCCATGCTATAAACATTGGGAAGAAATGCTCAAACATCATGTCATAGATAGCGTTTTTAACTTAGAAACAAACCCTGAATTTATATTCACTCTACGCAAAAAATTACCACCAAATATTCAATTAAGTGAATATTCTCCTTCTTATAGTTTTATCTCTTTACACCTAATGAAAACAGTATATCAAAAAAAAGCAGCTAAAAAAGAAAATTTTCTTTCTCAAATCTTAGAAAATACCCCTTTTGCCACTATCATCTTTAATGCCAAAGGAGAAGTAATCTATTGGAATAAGGCATGTGAAATACTTACTGGCATCCCAAGAAAAATGGTTATTGGGAAGTCGGATGTAGGTCTTGCATTCTATGATGAACCTAGGTCTCTTTTAGGACAAAATATCTTAAAATATGACCATAAAGAATTAAAAAAATTATACAAAGCTAATGACGTGTCCTTAAATTTTTCATCTATTCCCAATGGAGTCACTGTTTCTGGATTTTGGGATCTGCGGGGGAAAATTAAAGGATTCTATCAAATTATTGCAGTTAAGCTTATCCAAAAAGAGAAGGTAGTGGGTTCTTTAGAGATTATTCAAAATATAAGCAACATTTACCAACTCCGTTCTCAAGTTCAAGAATATGAAGAAATATTAGAAGTTCTATTAAATAGTCTACCCTATCCTCTAATCTATACCTTAAATTCAGGAAGGCTTGTTTATGTAAATAAAGCTGGCAAAAAATTATTTCAAAAAAAGCTTAAAAAACAAGGTTATACTATTTTTGATCTATTAAACACCTCTAAAAAAGAAGCTGTTTCTCCTGAGATACTATTATCTGGAGAAGAGAAAAAAGTACTCAATCTAACCCTTCAAAATGAAGAATGGGAGATAACGATTCTTTGTCTCTCAGATAAAGGATATTTGTGGCTTTTTCGAAACTTAACAGAAGCAGAAAGTAAACAAAAGCTTGATTTAGTTCTTTCGTTAGCTGGAGCCATCAGTCATGAATTATCTCAGCCCCTAACTGCAGTAGTTAATGCAGCTGAACTTTTAGCTAATACTCCTCCAAATAATCTAGAACGAATAAAAAAACATCAAAGAATTATTTTAAAAGAAGGAGAAAAACTTTTTCAAATTTATAGCAAATTAAGAAATATTGATAATATTAAATTGACCTCTTATCTTGGCGACACACAAATTCTAGACATCCATCAAGGTAGTGAAGACCTTTTTCAACAAATCTCATCCTCAACAAAAGGAGAAGAAAGTGACACTTAATCTAACCAAAAAAATTATCCAAAAACATCTGGTATCTGGCAAGCTTATTCCAGGAGAAGAAATTGAAATAAAAATTGATCAAACTCTTACTCAAGATGCCACAGGTACAATGGCCTACCTACAATTTGAATCTATTGGTTTAGATAAAGTTCAAACTGATCTCTCTGTAAGCTATGTAGATCATAATACCATTCAAATGGGATTTAGAAATCCAGATGATCACCAATATTTAAGAACAGTAGCAGCTAAATATGGCCTTATTTTTTCTCCACCTGGCACAGGAATCTGTCATCAGCTCCATCTTGAAAATTTTGCTAAACCAGGAAGCACCTTGATTGGTTCAGACAGTCATACGCCTACTGCAGGAGGAATTGGAGCTCTTGCAATGGGTGCAGGCGGTCTTTCTGTGGCCCTAGCCATGGCAGGAGAGCCATATACTATAACAATGCCCAAAATAGTTCGGGTTTATTTAACTGGAAAACTCAAAGGATTTGCCTCAGCTAAAGATATTATATTATTTCTATTAAAAAAATTTACTGTAAAAGGAGGCGTGGGCAAAATTTTTGAATATACTGGTCCAGGACTTAAATCACTCTCTGTACCTGAAAGGGCAACAATTACAAATATGGGAGCAGAACTTGGCCTTACCACTTCTATTTTCCCCTCTGACGAAAATACCAGACGTTTTTTAAAAGCAATGGGAAGAGAAGATGACTTCATAGAACTTGGTCCAGATCCAAATGCAGAATATGATGAAGAGGTGGAAATAGATCTAAGCTCAATAGAACCTCTTGCAGCTACTCCTCATATGCCAGATAAAGTAAAACCTATTAGAGAACTAGCAGGCTTAAAGGTTGACCAAGTTGCTATTGGTTCTTGTACTAATTCATCCTATCTAGATTTAAAAAGTGTAGCTCTTATTCTTAAAAATAAAAAAATAAATCCAGAAACAGACTTGCTCATTGCTCCAGGCTCCAAGCAAGTTCTAAAAATGCTTTTAGACGAAAATTTACTCTGGCCTATCTTGAATGCTGGCGGAAGATTATTAGAATGTGCTTGTGGACCGTGCATTGGAATGGGTGGATCTCCTCCATCTAAAGGAATAAGTGTACGTACATTTAATCGTAATTTTGAGGGCAGAAGTGGAACTCAGGATGCAAAAATATATCTTACAAGTCCAATAACAGCAGCCTTTGCAGCTTTGGAGGGGAAATTTACAGATCCTTGTACGTGGGAAGAGAAAATAAATTTCAAAGAAATATCTCTTCCATTAAAAACTCCGTCTATTAAACACCTTTTTATTTTTCCCCCTGAAAATCAAGCTGAAGTAAGAATTCGCAGAGGTCCCAATATTGTTCCTTTAAAATCCTTTTCTCCTTTACCTGAAAATTTAGAACTTCCAGTTCTAATTAAAGTAGGAGACAATATTACTACAGATCACATCTTACCTGCAGGACCTCAAATTACTGCCTTACGTTCCAATATCCCTGCCATAAGTGAATATATTTATTCCAGAGTAGATAAGGAGTTTGTTCAAAGAGCAAAGCAACACAAACAAGGAATAATTATAGGTGGAGAAAATTATGGACAAGGTTCTAGCAGAGAGCACGCAGCCTTGGCTCCACGCTATTTGGGAGTAAGGGTAGTACTTGCTAAATCTTTTGCCCGCATTCACAGAGCAAACCTTATTAACTTTGGCATTCTGCCTCTTATTTTCGTAGATCCCAAAGACTATGACAAAATTGAGTTAGAACAAATTCTTAGTTTAAATTTAAAACAATTGTCTTGTGGACAAAAAATGTGTATCCAGATTAAAGATTTTTGTATAACTGTCACCAATGACCTCACAACCAAAGAGCTAAACATTATCAAAGAAGGCGGCCTCTTAAACTTTGTGAGGAATAAAAGAAAATAAAGGAGTAATATATGTTAGACCTGATGCGAAAAAATGCCCAATCATGGGGAATAAAAATCCTTTTTGGGCTTATTATTGTGGTCTTTGTTTTTTGGGGAATTGGCAGTTTTAGAAGTAATAAGGCAGCAGTAATTGCTGAAGTAAATGGCAGACCAATTGCCGCCCAAGATTTTAGAATTGCTTATGAAAGAACGTTAAAATCTTTACGGCATAGAAATCCTAATCTCTCTCAAAAAGAAATACAACAAATGCGGTTAAAAGAACAAGTCTTAAATCAACTTATAAATGCTGAACTTCTAAGAGAAAAAGCAAAAGCCCTAGGAGTTGATATCACCTTGCCAGAACTCCGCAAAGCAATTACATCTATTCCTTTTTTCCAAAATAAAAATAAAAAATTTGATCCTAATTTATATAAAAAGATTTTAAAATTAAATGGACTGTCTCCTGCAACATTTGAAAAGGATTACTCTGAGAACCTTTTAATTGAAAAAATGCGCGCCTTTATTACGTTACCAGCCAAAGCTAACTTGGCTGAAGTGTACGATATGTATAAATTTGCTAAAGAGCAAATTCAAATCGAATACCTTTTATTTAAGCTTGATAATTATTTAAATAAAATAAAAATTTCAAATAATGAAATACAAAAATATTATAATGAAAATAAAGATAAATTTATGGATCCAGAAAAAATTAAAATTGCCTATCTCTTACTTACTCCTGAAAACCTAGCCAAACAAGAAAAGGTAAGTGAACAAGAGATAAAAGAATACTATGAGTCTCATAAAAACAGTTTTTTTCAACCAGAAAGAGTAAAAGCCCGTCATATTCTAATTCGACTAAATCCAGATGCATCAAAAAAAGAATTAAAACAAGCTGAACAAAAAATCGCTAAAATAGAAAAGGAACTCCAAAAAGGAAAAAATTTTGCAGAATTAGCCAAACAATATTCTGAGGGCCCAAGTAAAAAAAATGGTGGCGAACTGGGCTGGTTTACCAAAAGAGATATGGTAAAACCATTTGCTGATGCTGCTTTTGCCTTAAAAGTAGGTGAAATAAGTAAGCCTGTACGTACCCAATTTGGACTTCATTTAATAAAATTAGAAGACAAAAAGGCTGCAGGCATACTTCCTTTAAAAGAAGTTAAAGAGCAAATAAAAAATACTATTGCTCAAGAAAAGGCTTATGCTAAAATTCAAGACTTATTAGACTCCGCTTTAACAAGGCTAGCAGCGGGTGAAAGCCTCCAAAAAATTGCCACAGAATTAGGTTTAGAAGTAAAAACAACAAATCTATTTTCTAGAAAAAATATTCCTCAAGACTTAAAAGGATTAAAACCTAAAGATATTCAGGCTCTATTTGACTTGCCAGTTCACGAAACCACTAAAACTCCTTTCAACCTTCAAAACGGTTACCTCTTAGTATCTAAACTAGAAGCAATTTCTCCAAAACCATTGCCTTTAGAAAAAGTGAAAGAAACCATTAAAACCATATTAACCAGGCAAAAAGCTCAAAAATTAGCCCTTGAAGAAGCAACAAAAACTTTAAGTAAATTACAGAAAAAAGAAAAAATTAATATCAGTTTAAAAACATCTAAACCTTTTACTCGACAAGGATTTATTCCTGAACTGGGCTTTAACCCAAGCCTAGCTCAAGAAGCTTTTCTAGGTAAAGTAAACACTTGGTTAGATAAACCGTATGAAGTAATGGCAGGTTATATTTTAGCAAAACCTATCAAACACATTATCCCAAGCAAACAGGATTTTGCCAAAGAACAAGAAAAATGGATGCAAGTGTATCAAAACTTTAAGGCCAAACAATTATTTTCTGCTTTTATAAATTCACTTCATCAAAAAGCAGAAATAAAAATAATAAATCCTCGTTACTTAAAATATTAAAAAAAGGGGCCTTAAGGCCCCTTTTAAAAACAAAATTTTATTATCAACCTACAATCTATTCTATCTCTTCTCCAGGGATATAAAGAATCCTCTCAATAAAACCTTTCTCCTTTAAATAATTCAAAATATGCTTTCTACCCACTAAAAAAACTCTTTTGCCACTATTTTCATCAGCAACCAAAAGCGGAACCCCCATAATCCTATGTCCTCTTAAAAACGATTGAATCTTTAAAATATTTTCTTCAAGCTTTTTAGTTACTTTCTGTTGTTTAAGATCTTCCTTTTTTACCTTATCTGCTTCTAATTTTAAAATCTCTAAAAAAGGATTTTTAGGAGTATCTTTTGAGTTTAAAATATAGGCTATTTTACGCATATCTTTTTCTCCACTATCCACTATAAATATTTTCCAGTTAACAGTAGCTATATCTGGATTTACAGCTAAATTGGCAAGTAATCGGCTACAATGACCGCAATGTAAACTAATAAATAGATAAAATTTAGGCCATTCCCGTTTTTTTTCCTTAGGCCAAGATAATAATTCCAATTTAGTTATTCTAGGTGGTAACTCAGGATATTGTAAAAGATATCCAGAACTAAGACCAGCAAACCAAAGACTAAGCCCCAAAATTATAGGAAAAATTTTCTTTTGGCTAATTCCATATCCCAACACAGAAAAAAGTAAAATCCCAGCAACTGCAAAACAAAGTTGACACTGAGTTTTTAAGCCAAAAAGCTGAAACCCTATCAAAGCTCCATCAGCAGCCAAGGCTGTCCCAAAAAGAAATAAAATAATATTTTTTAACCAAGTTTTAAAATAGCGAAACCAAAAAAACAAAAAAATCCATAACAAGGCAAAAAAAATCAAACCTAAAACAATTAAGTTGGTTTCGCCTATACGAACATAATCACCAACAATTGCGCAGCTTTTTGTACTACAAACACTCTTATGCTTAAAGAAACGAAAATACAATTCTACGCTCAAAAATAACATGCCTAAAAAAGGTCCAATCTGTCCTGTAATCTTTTGCCAAACCTTCACCGCACCACTCCTTATTTTTTGTTATAGAAAATTTTACTGCTTTAGCTTAGCAATCGCAATGGTTATTTTCTTAATCCCACAAAAATTTTATTAACACTTATCTATTTTATTTATTTTAAGACTTGCCAATCTTTAAATATTCTAATTTTTTCTCTCAATTTCCCCCTTGCTATTTTTATTTCAAGGTCTTAATAAGTAAATATTAAAAAATAGATTAAGGAGGAAAGTAATGTCTAATGGACAATTTTATTCCCAGGCTCCAGCCAAAACCGAAGTTTTAAACGCATTTATGCGAGGAGTGTATCAATGGATGGCAATTGGCTTGGGACTTACAGGTATTGTAGCTTTTTATACCGCCTCAAGCCCAAAACTGTTGCAGCTTATTTTTGGCAATCCCATGCTTATGTGGGGACTACTTATAGGAGAAATTTTATTGGTAATAGGAATAAGTGCAGGAATTAGTAAAATGTCTGCCCAAATGGCAACAGGTTTATTTTTGCTTTATTCAGGATTAAATGGCTTAACTCTTTCAGCCATCTTTTTAGTGTATACAATGTCCTCTATTGCCTCTACATTCCTAATCTGTGCAGGAATGTTCGGTGCAATGTCCGTTTATGGCCTTATTACAAAAAAAGACTTAACTTCATGGGGAAGTTTTCTTTTTATGGGGCTCATTGGCCTTATTATTGCCTCTATTGTAAATATCTTCTTAAAAAGTTCTGGTTTAAGCTTTGTAATAAGCGGTATTGGAGTTTTAGTCTTTGTTGGTCTTACAGCTTATGATACCCAAAAATTAAAAGAAATGGGACTTAGTGCTCCCTATGAAGACAGTTTGGCTATAAGAAGAGGAACCATTTTAGGTGCTCTTACCCTTTATTTAGATTTTATTAACTTATTTTTAATGCTTTTACGCTTTTTTGGACAAACTAGAGAGTAGTCTATTTAATGGATAACCATTTGAAGTGGTTAAAATTATTAAAACCATGTGGAGAGCTTTATGCTCTATTAGGAAAACTTAGAGAATACGTTTTAAAAAGAAAACAAACAGCTTTTCCTATTCCTGTGCTCTCAATAGGAAACATTTCCATGGGGGGCACAGGAAAAACCCCTTTTTGTCTTTATCTTGCCAATTCTTTACAATTAAAAACTGTTATTTTAACCCGTGGCTATAAGGCTAAACCGCCATATTATCCTTTTAAGGTTCCTAAAAACGCGTCGCCTTTGATCTGTGGAGATGAGCCTTTGCTTCTAGCCAAGCATTCACCAGCTAAAGTTATTATTGATTCCAACAGATTAAGAGCAGCTCAATATGCCTTAAAACAACTAAAGCCAGATTTATTTATTTTAGATGATGGTTTTGGACAAATAAAGATAAAAAAAGATTTAGATATTGTAATCTTTAGTCCTAAGGATTTTTATTATTGGAATCAAGTTATTCCCTCAGGCATGTGGAGAGAAGGCAAAAATGCCCTTTATAGAGCAGACTTATTCTTAATTAACTTGCAAGGACAAGACAAAAATACCCTTTTACCTTTAATAGAAAAAAAGCTTGCTCCATTTAAAAAAAATTTTCTTTTTTTTGACTACAAACCCTCTTTTTTACAATCGTCCCTTACTCATAAAAAAACAAGGACCTTACAAAAATATATTTTAATTACCTCTCTTGCTAATCCTCAGAAAATAACATTGGCGTTATCTAAATTTTTGGGAACAGGTCCGAAAAAACATTTTAAATTTTCAGATCATTATAACTTTACATCAAAAGATTTAAAGCGCATAGTAAATACAGCCCGTGGACACAATGCTTCTCTTGTTTGTACACAAAAAGAAATTGATAAAATAAAAGCCATTGATCCAAAACAAGAATTTTGGGTTTTACATAGTAAAATTTCTTTTTCTACAGAAAAAGAAAAACATATTTTTTGGAAAATTATAGGAGAAAAATTAAATGAAAAAAATAAAACATCAAGATATTTTAAAGATATTTAAACATGCAGATAAGCCTTTAACCCCAAAAGAAATATACTCTCTTTTTGGTAAGAAAAAAAGTATTCAAAAACGCATTAAGCACATTTTAAAAGAATTAGAACAAGCAGGCAAAATTATAGCCACAGGCAAGGCTTTTTGTTTGGTCAATAAGTTACCTGTAGTTAAAGGTATTTTAGAAGTACAAAAATCTGGCATTGGCTTTGTTCTGCCAGAAGATAAAAGACGCAAAGATATTTTTGTCTTGCCAGAAAATTTTGAAGATGCCTGGCATGGAGATACAGTTTTAGTCGCAATTCTACCTAAAAGCAGGGGGAAAAACCCTGAAGGTAGAATTGTTCGTGTGCTAAAAAAAGAATTAAAGCAGCTTGTAGGTAGAGTAAAACGAAAAGTTGGTAAAAATACCTTTTTAATTCAGCCAACAGATTTAAGATTAAAATTTTGTATTTTAGTAGAAAGCGAAATAGATCTAAAACCACAAACTCTCATTAATTTAAAACCAACCCACAAATTAGAACCATTTCTTTGGCACGGAGAGTTAATAGAAATTCTTGGGACAGAAAACAGCTTAGAAGTTCAAGAAAAATTAGTTAAAATCAATCATCAAATACCTACTAAGTTCCCTCAAAAAGTTCTTGAAGAAGCTGCAAACTTACCTATGCACCCAACTGATAAGGACTTCAAAAATAGAAAAAATTTAACCCATCTCTCCTTTGTAACCATTGATGGCGCCAAAGCAAAAGATTTTGACGATGCAATTTATATAGAAAAAAAAGATAATGGATATATACTATATGTTGCTATTGCAGATGTGTCTCATTATGTAGATTTTGGTTCATCTTTAGATAAACAAGCACTGGAAAGAGGTAATTCTTACTATTTTCCTCTCTCAGTAGAACCAATGTTTCCCAAAGAATTATCAAACGGACTGTGTAGCTTAAACCCCAATGTAAATAGGTTAGTTATAGTGGCAGAAATGAAATTTTCTACTTCTGGCAAACGCATAAAAGAAAAATTTTATCCAGCCGTAATCCAAAGCAAATTTAGACTCACCTACTCCCAAGTTCATCTTGCAATAGAAAAACAAGACCCAGAAGAACAAAAAAGCATCAAACCTATTTTACCAATGTTACAGACTGCTTATGATCTTGCCAAAATTTTAAACCAAAATCGATCTGCAAGAGGTAGCATAGACTTTGATTTACCAGAGCCAGAAATCTTATTTAATTTTCAGGAAGACATCTTAGAGATCAAACCTAGGTTGCGCTACTTTTCTCATCAAGTCATCGAAGAATTTATGATTGCTGCCAACGAAGCTGTGGCAGAATTTTTAGAAGAAAAAGCAATGCCTTTTTTATATAGAGTACATCCTGCACCAAAAGAAGAAAAATTAGAAAATTTATTTAAACTGCTTAAAAGTACTAAGTTAGCTACAAAAATACCTAAAGATACATCCCCAAAAGACCTACAAACATTATTAAAACAAGCCCAAAACACCAACCTAGCCTTCCTAGTCAATAGATTGCTCTTACGTTCCATGATGCAGGCAAAATACAGTCCAATAAATGAGGGACATTTTGGACTGGCCTCTATGTCTTATTGCCATTTTACATCTCCAATTAGAAGATACGCAGATTTAGTTGTCCACAGAGCACTAAAAAAAGCTCTCCAAAACGAATATCCTCGCAAAAAGAAAATAAATAAATTAAAGAAACTTGGCGAAAAATTAAGTTTACTAGAACGTAAGGCAATGGAAGCAGAACGAGAAATTTTAAAGAGAGCTTCTGTGTTGGCCTTAAAAAATAAAGTGGGAGAAGAATTTACAGGAGTTATTTCCTCTTTATGCGATTTTGGCTTTTGGGTAGAACTAGAAGAAATAATGGCAGAAGGCCTTGTGCGTTTTTCTTCTCTTACAGATGACTATTATACCTTTTTGCCAGAACGCCAAGAACTGTTAGGAAAACGAACAGGAAAAAGATATACTCTTGGACAAAAAGTAAAAGTGCGATTAGAAAAAGCAAGTTTAGAAACTCTTCAACTAGATTTTACTATTTGTTAGTCCCTTTTATGAAACTAAAAGCTGCTTAATTAAAAACAGATAAAAATTCTAACACTGCACTCTTAATTTAAAACAAAAATTTATCTAATCCAAGCCTCTCCAGCCAAACGCCTTAACAACATAGATAAATTTTGTTTGTTAGTTTAAAAAATAAAACAAATTTAGCTCATTCTTTACAATTCAGCTACTTTTCTATATTTTTTAAAGCTACGTAAGCCGGGATAGCTCAGTTGGTAGAGCAGCTGATTCGTAATCAGCAGGCCGTGGGTTCAAGTCCCATTCCCGGCTCCAAACAACAAATACCAAAAATAAAATCCCAAAAATTTAAGTAAATATAAAAATCACTTTGCCCCTATTTCTTCATCTGTAAGATAACAAGCAGGATCTGGAGCCCAAATATCTCCATAATATGCCTCTGCTCTTGCCCTAAAATTCCCTGCGCAAATATTAAGATATTTACATTTTGAGCAACGCCCTTTTACATATTTCTTTTTATCTTTTAACTTAGCCAAAAGCTCTATATTAGGATCGTCCCAAATCTGAGAGAAAGGACGTTCAAGCACATTGCCAAAAGTATGATTGCGCCAAAATTGATCTGCATGCACACTCCCATCCCAAGAGATGCAACCAATTCCTCTTCCTGAATTATTACCTTCATTAAACTGTAAGAGTTCAAAAACTTCCTCTGCTCTCTTAGGGTTTTCTCTTAATAAGCGCAAATAAACATATGGACCATCTGCATGGTTATCCACAGTAAGAACTTCTTTTTTTAAACCTTTTTCAAACAATTTTTTAGTCAAATCCATAATCAAATCTACCATTTCTCGTGTTTCAACATGATTTAAGTCTTCTTTTATCAATTCTGATCCTCGTCCAGAATAAACCAAATGATAAAAACAAACTCTAGGAACTTCTAAATCTTCTAAAATTTGAAATATTTTAGGCACTTCTGATGCGTTCCGTCGATTAATAGTAAAACGAAGTCCAACTTTTAATCCTTCAGCCTGACAATTTTCTACACCTTTAAGTGCCTTTCTATAGGCTCCAGGCACTCCTCTAAACTTATCATGAACCTCTTCTCCTCCATCAAGAGAAATCCCCACATAAGATAATCCCACATCTTTTAATTCTTTTGCCTTTTCTTTAGTAATAAGTGTTCCATTAGTAGAAATGACTGCACGCATTCCTTTTTCAACTGCATACTTAGCCAATTCTGTTAAATCTTCCCTAACTAAAGGCTCTCCACCAGAAAAAAGCATTACTGGAGCTCCATATTGCGCCAAATCATCTATCATTTCCTTTGCCTGAGAAGTACTAATTTCATCTTTCCCAAATTCATCTACTGCCTGAGCGTAGCAATGCACGCATTTCAAATTGCATCGCCTTGTCATATTCCAAACAATTACAGGCTTCTTATCTTTGGAAAATTGAAGCAAATGAGAAGGCAACTTTCCCGAACACCTACCATAACGTAGAGCATCAGATGGTTCAATATTGTCACAATAAAGTTTAGAAATACCTATCATAAAAAACCTCTTTTATTGGATAATTTTAGTATGAGGTCTTGCAAATCCCAGCGTTTCTTCTAGCTGTTTTTTGGAAACCTCTAAACTTTTTTTCAATTCTAATTTAGTTTTTAAAGGAACTTTATTAAATGCAGATTCTTTTGTAAGATCTTGCAGTCTTAACATCTCTTGTTTAATTTTATCTAACCTTGACTTAAATTTCTTATCTTCTCCTAATAATCTTTCTGCCAATTTAGCCAGATATAAAATCTCCTCTGTCTCCTGTAAAAAATAAAAAGGTTTTAATTCCTTTCTCAATCTATAGGATTTATAAATCTTCTCAAAAAACAATCTTAATTTTCCAAACATAAGCTAAAATTTCATCTGATTTAAAAAGAAAATTACTCCCAAAACCAAGACAATAGGTGTTACCACTAAAGCCATAAAAACACGGCCATAAGTTGTTTTATGCACATGCTTATATGCCATAAAAGTTACGACAAAAGTCCATATTCCACCTATAAATTGCCCAATCACAGGAATTATACTCAAAATCATAGGGGCACTAGCATAGGCGATTGCTCGATAGGTCCCTTCAAAACCACTGTTCCCTGCTCTAAAAATAAGTAAAAGAAAGTGATTAATACCCGCCCCTACAAATAAAAAGAGTGATAAAATAATAGGGTAAAAAATTAATATAAAAAGAGAACCAAAAGTTGAGTATCCTAACATCCCTACTAAAGCTTCTTCTTGTTGTTGAATTATAGCACTACCTAACATCATCTGCCACAAAAAAACAAACACTGCTTGAATTTCAGCTAACAACAAATAAAAGACTAATGGTTTACCATATCCTTTAAATTTCATATTGGAAAAAAAATCTACAGGTGAAAACATGACTTTTTTTAAGGTCAAGAAGAATCCAGGGAAAAAACCGTATTTATCTAAATTTTCCCAAGGAATACTATCCGATTGTACTTCTTTATGCTTTGTTGAAGAAGAATCTTTTTGTTTATCATCCTTTTTTTGTGCTTCAGCTTTAGCTCCTAAATCTTCTAATTGTTCCCATATATTTTCTTTTTCTTCCTTGGAAACATCTCTTTTTATTTCCTCTCTTATCTCTACTTTATTTTCTAACTTATCTAATTTTCTAAATTCAAACTTATACCCACATTTAGGACAAGTAGCCCTAGTGGCTGTTTTAGGAATTTTTTCATCTGGCACATCTCTACTAAATTCACACTTTGGGCATGTAATTATCATCTGCAAGCCCCCTTCAGTTTAAAGCTAAAAAGCTAATTAAGATAAAAATCACTTCCTTTTCATTCCATTGCTTACCCATTTGAAGATAATTTATCAAGAATTCTATAAGTGCTTTTTTTTTCATAAATATTAAAAATAGTTATCAAGAAACAACAAAAACACTCCTCTAGTTTAAATTTTGATTTTTTTACCTTGCTTGCTTTTAAGATACACGCTAAAAACTCCTAATAAGAAGACTTATTCTAAGGAGGAACATATGTTTTTAGAACTTGAACCAAGTTTGGAATACAAGGTAAAAGATATGGAGCTTGCAGATCTAGGTATTAAGGAAATGCAACTATCAGAAAATGAAATGCCTGGCCTTATGGCTTTACAAAAAAAATACGAGGCATCTAAACCATTAAAAGGGCTAAAAATTACTGGCAGCCTCCATATGACCATTCAAACCGCAATGCTCATTCAAACTCTCTACAAATTAGGTGCAGACATTCGCTGGGCATCTTGCAATATCTTTTCCACTCAAGACCATGCAGCTGCTGCTGTAGTAAAACTTGGGCTAGCTAAAGTATTTGCTTGGAAAGGCGAAAGTATTGAAGAATATTGGTGGTGCACAGAACAAGCTCTTACTTGGCCAGATGGTTCTGGCCCAGATCTTATTGTAGATGATGGGGGAGACGCAACTTTATTTGTTCACCTTGGAGTAGATGCAGAAAAAGATCCAACTATCTTAGAAAAAGAATATGAACACAAGGATATGCAAGTTTTAATTGAAAGATTAAAACATAGCATTAAAGCAAATCCTCAGAAATGGACTACTATTGCTAAGCAAATAAGAGGTGTTTCCGAAGAAACAACTACTGGCGTCCACAGATTATATCAATTAGAATCAGAAGGAAAACTCTTATTCCCTGCTATTAATGTAAACGATTCTGTAACTAAATCAAAATTTGACAATTTATATGGATGTAGAGAGTCTCTTATTGATGGAATAAAAAGAGCAACAGATATAATGGTAGCAGGAAAAGTTGCAGTAGTGTGTGGTTATGGAGACGTTGGAAAAGGATGTGCTCAAGCTTTTAGAGGTATGGGAGCAAGAGTAATTATTACAGAAATAGACCCTATATGTGCATTACAAGCTGCCATGGAAGGTTATGAGGTAAAACGTCTAGATGAAGTTGTGGAATTTGGAGACATCTTTGTCACTGCCACAGGCTGCTGCGATGTTATCCGAGGTGAACATATGGAGCGGATGAAAGATGAAGCAATTGTATGTAATATTGGCCATTTTGATTCAGAAATAGAAATGAGCTATCTGGAAAATAACCCTAAATGTAAACGTATTAACATTAAACCCCAAGTAGATAAGTGGGTGTTAGAGTCTGGACGATCTATTATTGTCTTAGCAGAAGGGAGATTAGTTAATCTTGGATGCGCCACTGGGCACGCAAGTTTTGTTATGAGTGCAAGCTTTACTAACCAAGTATTAGCTCAATTAGAACTTGCTAAAACTAAATATGAACCAAAAGTAATGGTTCTTCCTAAAAAATTAGATGAAGAAGTAGCTAGACTCCATTTAGAACGTTTAGGTGTTCACCTAGAAAAACTTACTCCCAAACAAGCAGAGTATTTAGGTGTACCAATTGAAGGTCCATATAAACCTGATCATTATAGATATTAGAAAACAAAAAGCCCCACTTAGTGGGGCTTTTTAGTGTTATATTTTACACGCAGTTTTAAGATCATCTACTGCATCTGTTTTTTCCCAAGTAAAGTCTACATCTTCTCTACCAAAATGACCATAACAAGCAGTCTTTTTATAAATAGGACGAAGTAAATTTAAACGTTTAATAATGGAATAAGGTCTTAAATCAAAAACTTCTAAAACAGCTTTTTGTAAAACATCATCAGGCACCTCTCCTGTACCCCAAGAAGTTACAAAAACAGATACAGGCTCTGCTACTCCAATAGCATAAGCAATTTGCACTTCGCATTTAGGAGCAAGACCTGCAGCTACAATATTTTTAGCAATATATCTAGCCATATATGCTGCAGACCTATCTACTTTAGAAGGATCTTTTCCAGAAAATGCACCTCCACCATGATTTCCCATACCACCATAAGTATCTTGAATAATTTTCCTACCAGTAAGTCCACAATCACCTTGTGGCCCACCTATCACAAATCTACCAGTAGTATTTATAAAAATTTTTATCTTATCTTTATCTACCATCTCTTCAGGTAAAGTTTTAAAAATAACTTCCTCTTTAATGGCTTCTGCAAGATCATCATAAGTAATATTTTCATTATGTTGAGCAGCTACCACAACATTGTCTATTCTTGCAGGCTTTCCCCCTATATATTCCACAGTAACTTCTGTTTTCCCATCTGGACGAAGAAAATCTAAAATTCCATTTTTACGCACATAAGCTAAACGTCTTGAAAGCTTATGAGCAAAATATATAGGCGCTGGCATAAGAGTAGGAGTCTCGTTAACAGCAAAACCAAACATCATTCCCTGATCTCCAGCTCCTTGTTCTTCTGGATTTTTTCTGTTCACTCCCATGGCAATATCAGGAGACTGCTTATCAATAGAAGAAATAACTGAACAAGTAGCATAGTCAAATCCCATATTCGCATCTGTATAACCTATCTCTTTTACAGTGTTTCGAACAATTTCTGGGAAATCAGCATAGGCATTGGTAGAAATCTCTCCAGCAATAAAAGCCAAACCTGTAGTCACTAATGTTTCGCACGCTACTCTAGCGTTTGGGTCTTCTGCAATAATAGCATCTAAAATAGCATCAGAAATTTGATCTGCTACTTTGTCTGGATGCCCTTCGGTTACAGATTCTGAAGCAAAAAAATAATGGTCATGAGTTAAAATCATTTTTGTCCTCCTTTTTTACAAACATCCTCAGGGTTTATTATCCCCCCTGAAATTAAAAGTTTAAAAGAGTCTTCCACACTCATATCCAAAGGAATGACATCTTCTTCTGGCATAATTAAATAATATCCTGAAGTAGGATTAGGCGTAGTTGGCACATAAATATTTAAAACTTTTTTTTGGGTCTTGTCTTGAATTTCTCCTACAGCTACTCCTGTAACATAACCCAAAGAATAAACTCCAGATCTTGGAAATTCTACTAATACCACCCTTTTAAAATCTTTATTGCCCCCACTTATAATAGTTTCTACTAATTGTTTAACAGCTGTATAAAATTTATTAATAAAAGGAATTTTTGAAATAATATATTCCCACAAGCCAACTAATTTCTTCCCTAAATAATTTCTTACTAAAATACCTGTCATAAATAAAATAATAAATAAAATAATAATACCTAATCCAGGAATAGGAAATGGCAAAAAACTATCTGGTCTATAAGCAGGCGGAATAATATTAGTAATCTTATCCAACCACGAAATAACAAACTTTAAAAAATAAAAAGTTGCTGCTAAAGGAGTTAAAAATAAAAGGCCTGCTATTAAATTAGTCTTTAAAACATCTTTTACTTCTTGCAAAATTTTTTTCAGTCCCAAATATACACTCCTTTTTTTATTAATCTAAGATTTATCTCTCTAGTTTTTATGCAAAAATGTTGCTATAATTTATGACATTTTAAGTTCATTACGTTCATTTACCAACACTATTCGTGGCTTTAATGTTGCAATCTCTTCTGCACAAAGATATCCATAACAGGCTATTATTACTTTATCTCCTGGCTTTCCCTTATGAGCGGCAGCACCATTTAAGCATATTTCCCCTTTTTGCCCTTTAATTACATATGTGGCAAAACGTTCCCCATTAGTGAGATTATATACTTCTACTTTTTCAAAAGGCAAAATTCCGCTTGCTTTTAGCAAATCAGGGCAAATAGCAATGCTTCCTTCGTAATTTAAGTTAGCATCTGTAATAGTAGCTCTATGTATTTTAGCTAAAAGAAACTGCCTAAGCATTTTTTTCCACCTCAATTAAAATATTGTCAATAAGTCTAGCTTTACCCAAATACATTGCCACTGCCACTAATGCCTTATCTTTAATCTCATCCAAAGGTTCTAAGGTAAATGGATGAACTATCTCCAAATAATCTATAGAACCCAAGGGAATATTTCTAAAATAATAATCTATCAGTTTATTTTTTAAAGCCAAGCTTTCTCGCATACCTCGAGCACACAACTTTTTAACCAAACATAACCCTTCATAAATAGCAGGAGCCTGCTCTCTCTCTTCTTTTGTCAAATAAACATTTCTAGAACTCATTGCTAAACCATCTGGTTCTCTTACAATAGGATGCCCAATAACTTTAACAGGAATATTTAAATCTTTTACCATCTGTTTAATAATTACTAACTGTTGCCAATCTTTTTGTCCAAAAACAGCAATATCTGGCTGACAAATATTAAACAGCTTTAAAACAATAGTAGCAACTCCTCTAAAATGCGTAGGTCTACTTTTCCCACAAAGAACTTTGGGTAGTTTCTCCACTTCTACATAAGTCAAGTGATTAGGCAAATAAATATCTTCTATATTAGGCGTAAAAACTATATCAACTCCAACTTGTTTAGCTAAATCTAGATCTCTTTTTAAATCCCTAGGATAAGAATTAAAATCTTCATTAGGGCCAAATTGCGTTGGATTCACAAATATAGAAACAACCACTATATCTGAATATTTCTTAGCATAACGCATAAGCTCTAAATGACCTTGATGAAAATATCCCATAGTCGGGACAAGAGAAATCTTCTTGTCTTGTTTTTTCAAGGAATTAATTACTTGCCTTATCTCAGGAATAGTTGTTATCTGCTTCATAGACATTACTTTTACCTCTTGAATAAATTAAATTTTAAATATTATGCAAAATAAGTTTACTTGTCTAGGAAAATGAATCTAGCCAATTTGTGCATCAAGTGTGGCCGTTGTCTTGAAGTGTGTCCTCTGTTTACCTCCACTCTACGAGAAGATTTTTCTCCTAGAGGAAAATGGACGATACTTTCTAATTCTCCTAAGCTCTCTTTATCTGAGATAAAACATTTCTCTACCCTATGTTTAGGGTGTGAAAAGTGCGCTTTAGTTTGCACCCAAGGATTAAATTTTGCAGAATATTTGGCAGATTTCAAAGCTTGCTCTTCTGACTGGAAAATATTTGCTACTCAAAAACTTTTACAATTTATAAACTCCTCTAATTTATTGGCTCTAGGTAAATATAAATTTTCTTCACAAGACAAAAACGCGTACTTTTTATTAACCCCCTCTTCTAAAAAAATACCGTTTAAAAAAGCAGTCATTTTTCCTGGTTGTCTCGCTAAAATTTTTCCCAATTTAGAGGAAAAATTAAAGCAGCTTTTAGCTGCCCTTAAGATAAATATAATTCCTACTCCTAATTGGAAATGTTGTGGGAAGCCATTTCAACTTGCAGGATTAGAAGAACAGTCCCAAAATTTTGCGACTCATAATCTCAACCTTTGGGAAGAACTAGGAAAGCCTATCATCATTACTTTTTGTGCTACTTGTTTTAAAGGATTAAAGAATAGTTTTCCTCAAAACTCTATTTTATTAGCTGAAAATTTGCTAAAATACTTTTCTATCCAAACATTAACTAATCAAAACATACTTATCCATCAATCTTGTCATAGTATGGACATACCTCTTCATAAAATTTGGGCAACGTTGAAGATAATCTCTAAGTGTTGTGGATTTGGCGGGACCTTCAAAGTTTTACATTCCAAGTGGAGCAAAGAGATTAACAACCAGTTTTGGTCAAAAATTCCAGAATCATCTGTTGTCTTTACTAATTGCCTAGGATGTCTTATTGAGCTTAAAGCAACTTTACCTAAAAATTTACAAGTATTTCACTGGATAGAAAAAATTTCTTTAAAGGAAAAATAAATATGTTTAATTTTATAGTAAAAAAAGTATTTGGTACCAAAAATGAGCGTTATCTAAAATCCATTCAACCTCTAGTGGAAAAAATCAACTCTTTAGAGCCTCAAATTCAAAAACTCTCTGATGATGCAATGCGTTCTCGGATTAATGAACTTAGAGTCGAGGCAGAAAAGGGAAAAAGCTTAGACAAAATGCTTCCAGAAGTGTTTGCCCTGGTTAGAGAAGCAGGGAAAAGAACTCTAAACATGCGCCATTTTGATGTGCAACTAATTGGAGGTATTGTTTTACATCAAGGAAAAATTGCTGAAATGAAAACAGGTGAAGGTAAAACCTTAGTTGCCACCTTGGCCGTAGTATTAAATGCTCTCTCTGGCAAAGGAGTTCATGTTATTACAGTTAACGACTACTTGGCCAAGCGTGATGCTGAATGGATGGGGAAATTATATAATTTTTTAGGACTTTCAGTTGGTGTAATAGTGCACGGCCTTGATGATGAAGAACGCAAAAAAGCCTATAATGCAGATATTACCTATGGAACAAATAATGAGTTCGGTTTTGATTATCTAAGAGATAATATGAAATTTTATCCAGAACAGCTAGTGCAAAGAGAGTTAAATTATGCTATTGTAGATGAAGTTGATTCTATTTTAATTGATGAAGCCAGAACTCCGCTCATTATTTCTGGCCCATCAGAAGAATCAACTTATCTTTATACTAAGATAAATAGAATTATCCCAAGACTGAAAAGAGATAAAGACTTTGAAATAGATGAAAAATTGAAAACAGTAACTTTAACAGAAGAAGGAATAAAGCATCTTGAACAAATATTAAAGGTAGATAATCTCTTTGATCCCAAACATATTACCTTACAACATCACGTCTTACAGGCACTAAAAGCTCACTATCTTTTTAAAAGAGATGTAGATTATATAGTAAAAGATGGACAAGTAATTATTGTAGATGAATTCACAGGCAGACTTATGCCTGGAAGACGTTATAGTGACGGATTACACCAAGCCTTAGAAGCCAAAGAAGGCGTAAAAGTAGAAGCAGAAAACCAAACCTTAGCTAGCATTACCTTTCAAAACTATTTCCGTTTATATAAAAAGTTAGCAGGAATGACTGGAACTGCTGACACAGAAGCAGTTGAGTTTAAACAAATATATGATTTAGATGTAGTTGTTATTCCTACTCACAAGCCAATGATTCGTAAAGATTACCCAGATGTTATTTACAAAACCCAAGGAGAAAAATATCGAGCTATTGTTAGAGAAATAAAAGAAATGTATAAAGTAGGCAGACCAGTATTAGTGGGCACTACTTCCATTGAAAAATCTGAACTCCTATCCAAAATGCTCAAAAAAGAACACATTCCGCACGAAGTCTTAAACGCAAAACATCATGAAAAAGAAGCTGAAATCATTGCCAAGGCAGGAGAGAAAGGTAGGGTTACTATTGCTACTAATATGGCTGGACGCGGGACAGATATAGTCTTGGGGCCAGGAGTAAAAGAACTAGGCGGCCTTCATATTATTGGAACAGAAAGACATGAAAGTAGAAGAATAGATAACCAGCTTAGAGGACGAAGTGGCCGTCAAGGAGATCCAGGTTCTTCACGCTTCTTTTTATCGCTAGAAGATGACCTAATGCGCCTTTTTGGCTCTGAACGAATTTCCTCTTTAATGACCAAGTTAGGAATGCAAGAAGATGAACCAATAGAAAACAAACTGGTCACCCGAGCCATTGAAAACGCTCAAAAACGGGTAGAAGCTCATAATTTTGAAATTAGAAAAACTCTTTTAGAATACGATGATGTAATGAATCAACAAAGAATGGTTATCTACTCTCAACGCCGCGAGTTAATGTTTGCTAAAGACTTAGAACCGATTATTTATGACTTTATAGATGATATTTTAGATGAGGTGTATGCTCCCTTAGATGAGAAAAAAGATTTAGATCCAGAAACCACAAAATTAATTATTGCCAAGCTTAAGGAAATCTTTAACTTAGATAGGGTATTAAAGCTAAAAGAACTTCCCTCTAGAGAAGAAGCAAAAGAAAATATCCTAAAAATTCTCCAAGAGTTAAAAGAACAAGCAGGAGAGTATTATCAAGAAATTTTAAGATACTTTTTATTAGAAAGCTTAGACCGTAATTGGAAAGAACACCTTCTCAATATGGATCATTTAAAAGAAGGTATTGGTCTTAGAGGTTATGGACAAAAAGATCCTAAACAAGAATATAAAATAGAAGGCTATGAACTTTTTCAAGATATGCTTTTTTATATTAAAGAAAATACCTTAAAAGCTCTTTGTCATCTTAAAATAGAACGCCAGGTCAATGAAGAGGAGTTTCAGCATAAAGAAGAACAAAACCTAAACTTTGCTGGAGCAGAAAAAACAGAAAGTAAAAAACAGCCCATTAAACGAAAATCTCGCAAAATAGGAAGAAACGAACCCTGTCCATGTGGAAGTGGCAAAAAGTATAAAAAATGTTGTGGAGCAAATAAGTAATTTAAAAAATACTTTGGTTAAACTTTTCGAGCTTATAGCGTAAAGTTCTTTCAGAAATACCTAGCAATTTAGCTGCTTTAGTTTTTACACCCTTGCTTTCTTCCAAAGCCTCTTTAATGCGTAAATACTCCAACTTTTCAATAGCTTTAGGCAAAGGTAAGGTAAAAAGTTCATTGGTTTGAGAAAAAGATTTAGACACGTATTCAGGGAAATCTTCAGGACTCAAAAGTTCATTTTCTGTTACAATAACAGCCCGTTCTATAATATTTTCTAATTCTCGTACATTGCCCCAAAAAGGATACACAAACAGCATCTCTGATGCTTTTTTTGAAATCCCTTTTATCTTTTTTTGATATTTTTTAGCAAATTTTTGACAGAAATGCTGAGCCAAGGGCAAAATATCCTCTTTTCTTTCCCGTAAAGGAGAAATTCTTAGCGTAAAAACATTTAGCCGCCAAAACAAATCCTCTCTAAATTTACCTTCCTTGACTAATCTCTCCAAATCTTTATTAGTGGCAGCAATCACTCTAACATCCACTTTAATTTCTTTTGTTCCTCCAACTCTAGTAAATGTTCCATCCTGTAAAACCCTAAGTAATTTTGCCTGAAGTTCCAAAGGCATATCACCTATCTCATCTAAAAAAATTGTACCTCGATTCGCTGTCTCAAATAAGCCTTGTTTAGTTTTTGTAGCTCCAGTAAATGCACCTCGCTCATGCCCAAAAAGTTCACTTTCTAATAAACCTAATGGAATAGCAGCACAGTTTATTTTTACAAATGAGTTTTGTTTTCGCTCAGAAAGCTTATACACAAGATTTGCAACAACTTCTTTACCTGTCCCAGATTCTCCTAAAATTAAGACCGTGGCGTCTGTAGCTGCAACTTTTTTTACTAAAGCAAATAGAGACTTCATTTGAACACTTTCAGCAATTATATCATCAAAAATACAAGAATCTATCTCTCCTAACTTAGATTTAAGTTGAGCTACTTGTTCTTCTAATCTTTTTTCCTTTAGCGCTCTTTGCATCAAAAATAACAGTTCTTGTAGCTTTATGGGTTTTGTTAAATAGTGATAGGCTCCCTGTTTTAAGGCAGAAACAGCCATTTCCACCGAACCAAAAGCTGTAATAATAATAACTGGAGTAAGGGGTAAACTCTTCTTCAACTGAATCAATACCTCCAGACCATCCATATCAGGCAATTTATAATCTAACAAAATTAAATCTGGTCTAACTTCTAAGGCTAAATCCAAACCTTCTCTACCAGATGCTGCTTCTAACACAGTAAAATTCTTTTCTTTTAAATAACCTTGTAAAATTTCTCTCTGGCTTAATTCATCTTCTATTAAAAGAACCTTAACTTGCATCTATCCACAACCTTATTTTTGTCCCCTGTTTAGGTTTACTCCAAATATCTATTCCTCCGCCATGAGCTATTGCTACTTGGTGGGCTAAGTACAATCCCAAACCAAATCCATGTTTTTTAGTAGTATAGAACAATTTTTTTACAGACTTCTTGATTTCCTTTTCCATTCCAGGCCCATTGTCTTTTATAATAAAATATATCCTATTATTATTTTCTTCAATGTTTAACTCTACTTTGCCTTTTCTAGGTTCTACTGCCTCCAATGCATTCCTTAACAAATTCAATAAAGCTCTTTCTAACCAATGTTTATCCGCCTGAAATACAATATTCTTCTCATCTAAATAAAGTTCTAGTTCCTTTGCCTTTACAAGGGGTAAAAGTAAGTTATATATCTGTTCTGATAATTCTTTCCAAAAAATTTCTTTTTTAATAATTTTAAGCCCTTTGGTAACAGCTAATAATTCTTCCACTAATATATTTAGTCTATCAACTTGAGATAAAAGTGTTTGTAAAAAATCTTTTTTATCAGTTAAATCTTCTTGTAGATATTGGAGTCCCATACTTAATGTATTAAGAGGATTTTTAACTTCATGGGCTAAAAGAGAAGAAAATTTTCCCACTGTTGCCAATTTTTCTGTCTCAGCAATATGTTTTATCAATGTTTCTTCTCTTTTAAAGCTAAAAAAGATATACACACCTAATACAAATAAAATCACGGCTCCACTAAAAAACATTAACAGGCTATGAAACAAAGATTCTTTCCACAATTCTCTTTTAAAGTCTGTATAAATAGCAACTAATACCCCTATATCCTTGGATTTACTAAAATAAGAACTAAGATAAAATAAATTATCTTGTTCTAAGCCTTTTTGAGAGTTTTTAATAATCTCTACAGAAGGGATTTGACCGTGGGGAAAAGAACTTAAAATAATTTTGTTTTTAGACCAAATTAAAACACCATATAAAATAGGATGAGACTGAAATTCATCAATAAGCCACGCAGGATTCTTTAAGTAAGGAGGAACGTTCTTTAAAATAGAGATAGTTTCTTGATAACTTAAAAATCTAAGCTCAACAAAAGATAATGCTTCTCTAGCATCAAGATAAATATGTCGCTTTAATTGTTTAGAAATTAAAAATAAGTGTAATAAAGTAAACAAAAAAAGAAAAATAAATATCCCACTACTAATAAATAAAATCTTTTTTTTACTAAAAAATTTTTTAGGGACAATATTTTTCATAGTTAAAATTAGATATTTAGATAATTATATCTTCTATTTTGGTTAGGGCAAAATTTTTGCCCTAACCAGATAGTTAATTTTATATAGGCAAATTAAGCCACTGAAATACACCTATCATCTTTAATCCCATATAAATCATCACAATAATGAACAAGTATTTTAACTTCTGAGGAGACAACTTATGGGCTACCATTACTCCAACACGTGCCATTGGGACACTTGTACCTGCTAAAAGCACCCATTGCAACAAATTCACGTAGCCTAAAGAATAAGAGGGCAATCCACTTACAGAAAGACCATTCAAAATATATGACAATATCCCCCCAATAGAGGCAAAAATCATAAGTGCTGTAGAAGAACCAACTGCCTGATGCATATCAAAGCGGAGAGCTAAAACCATTACAGGAATCATTAGTACTCCTCCACCAATCCCAATAATTCCAGAGACAATACCCAACGGAAATCCCCACAAAATATATGCTAAAACATTATCTACTGGCTTTTGTTCTACTTTAATTGGTTTAGCAGTAAGCATTCTAATAGCTCCAGCTAAAATAGCCAAGCCAAAACCAATTTTTAAAATATTCCCTGGAAGATGAGAAGCAATATAACCACCAACAAACGCACCTATTAATGCAGATATCCCTAAAATAATTGCGGCCTTCCATAAAACCACGCCCTTTTTATGATGTCCTATAGCTCCACTAATAGCTGTTACTAGCACTACTGCCAAATTTGTTCCAAAAGCAATTCTAATAGCAATGGTGGAGTCAACTCCTATAGAAGTAAGAGCCCAAAATTGAACAGGCACCATAATAAAACATCCACCGACTCCTAATAGACCTGAAGCAAAGCCTACTCCTATCCCCGTAATTAATAAAGCAATGATCTGTATATAACCCATATGCATAATAAATTAACCTCCTCTTAAATTAAAAAATAAAAAAAATCTCTTTTAAATAAAGGAGGCTAACTAACTACCAACCCACCAACAAAAACATTTTTTGCCTTTTTGTTTAGCTAATTTCATATTTTTAAACTAAGTAATTAAATAAATATCCAACAAATAAAATACCTGCTCCAACGACACCAATAAAAATAAAAATGAGCTTTGGCTTTAACACCTTACGCAGAATAAGCATTTCTGGTAAAGAAAGTGCTATAACGCTCATCATAAAGGCTAGGGCTGTACCTAAACTAGCACCTTTCCCTAAAAGAGCCTCTACAACAGGTACAATCCCTGCCGCGTTTGAATACATAGGAATACCAATTAATACAGATAAAGGCACAGACCACCATGCTCCTTTACCCATTAAAGAGGCCAATAAACTTTGGGGCACATAGCCATGAATTATTGCTCCCACAGCTATTCCTAAAAGTATATATAACCAGACCTTGCCTACAATTTCTTTTACTGTTTTTATCCCATATTCAATTCTATCTGCCCAAGACTTTTTCTCTTCTATCATATCTTGAGGACTTGTCCTAATCTGCCTAACCCACTCCTCAATATACTCTTCCAAACCCAAACGTCCTAAAATCCATCCCGCAAAGATTGCAATTAAAATTCCTGTACTCATATAAATTAAGGCAACCTTCCATCCCACTAATCCATATAAAAGCACTACTGCTATTTCATTCACCATTGGAGCAGAAATAAGAAAAGAAAAAGTAACTCCTAAAGGTATACCCGCAGTAACAAATCCAATAAACAAAGGAATTGCAGAGCAAGTACAAAAAGGGGTTACTATTCCTAAAAGAGCAGCCAAGATATTTCCCATAAATTCTCTCTTACCTGCCAACATTGCTCTTGCCTTTTCTGGACTAAAAAAAGAACGAATAATGCCCACAAAAAATACAACCAAGCTCATCAACAAAAGAACTTTTGGAGCATCATAAACAAAAAATTGGATAGCACTTGCTAAATGGGTATTAGGTGGAAGTTTTAATATATCAAAAACAACATATTTAGAAAATTTTAGAAGATTAAGATAAACAGCAATCCATATCACAAGACTCATGATAATAAAACTAAGATACTTTCCTAAAGATGCTTTTCTTCTTTTTTCTTTTAATCCTGCTGTAGAGCTTTGCTCGTTAATAGATTTAAGCGGTTGTAATGGCTTCATACTTATCTCCTTTGGCAATCTCTAATAATGTTTTCAAGCTTTATTAACAGATTATCTACCTCTTTATCCTCATTTAACCACCTTTTTAAAATAGATAACATCATATCACTATACTCATTCCCTTCTCCTCTAATTGATAACCGATACAAAACCCACATTCCTTGTTTACGGCTTTTCACCAATCCAGCATCCTCTAATATCTTAAGATGTTTAGAAATTGTTGGTTGAGCAAGACCCAAAACTGCCTGAATCTCACAAACACACCTTTCACCCTTCTCAAGCATCTTAAGAATTTTAACCCTATTTTCTTCTGCCAACGCCTTCATTACTTTTAAAAATAACTTCATCTTAAACTCCATAGCTACATTTCCATATAGGAATATGGTCATAAATTAAACATGTCAATATATTTTATTACAAAAACAAAATTATTATATTTAAAGACTAAATTTGGTTTACAATTAGGTAGGAACTTTCTTATTGACTATTTTTTAGTTATCCCAGGGATTATTACAAAAATTTAAGAAATTTTTAAAAAGTGAAAAATTTATAACATAATAACCCTCAGTTGGAGAAGTGATTTTAAAAAAATTATACAGAAAAAATAAAACTAATTGATTAACAGTTTTTTTAGTTAAAATTTTGCTGTAATAGCTTATACAAATCAGACGGGGTTTGATTTCTGCTTGCAGCAATTTCTTTTAAGGTAGTATTTGCTTTAACTACATATCCATTTTTTTCTAACACTAAAACAACATCTTGAAGATTAAGTCCAAACTGCTGACAAAATTCTTTTAGAGTAAGCTTGCCTATACCTAAAGGGATAAAAGCAGATAAACCTGCTTTCTTTTTATCATAGTCTATCGCAATTTCATACACCTGCTTTGGGGTTAAGTTATTTATTCTAGCAATTTCTAAAATTGTATCTTGAGGTCCACTGAATTTAATATTTCTCTTTTTTAGGTTATTTAAAACTTGCTTCAAATCCAAACCTAAGCGTTGACACAAAACCTTAAGACTAGAAAGCTCTGCATGACCATAAGGAGGATTTCCATACTTTAAAGATGCTTTTTCTTTAATAACCTCGCTAAAATCTATAATTGTAGAAAATGGCGGGACCATAAAATAAGTCCCACCACTTACTAGTAAAATTATCAAAAGGGCAACGTTAAATTCTTTAGTAAAAATTATAAGCCTATTTAACTTATTTTTAAAATAATGTGTTATAGAATTCCAATTATAATAAAGATGGAAAAAGACAGATAATAAAAACAAAAAACCAAGATTAATATGCAAATTTTGCCACTGTGTTTTCGATAATCCCCAAAGAGTCCAATCTACCCAGTAGGCAACTCTACCATGAGGAACAATATAAAGGACAATACTAGTAACAAGTAAGAGTCCAAAGGAAAGCAATGATAATAAGGAAATTAATCGCCTAACTCTCATTTTTTCAACCCCTATATTTCAATATTAAACTTTAAGGTCTATGATTTCCACATCCATGTCCATATCTACCCCAACAACTACGCCATATAGGAAAACCTTGTTGATCTCGCAATACAATCTCTCTAGTAGCTGTATTTAATTTTACAGGAATAAAGTAGTCTCCATATTCATAACCCTTAACAGAGACATTCTCTCCTAGTTTAAGATTGTATCCTTGTTGCCGCCAAAACCACCATGGGCCAAGTCGCATATACACATCTCCGCTCTTAGTTTTTAGGATCGCAACTGGTGGAGAAAACTGTTTTATCTTCCCTTGTATTTCTATCATCTTAACCTCTTGCCCGCCTCTCCATGACCACCTAGGACAAGAAAAAACTGTACTGTTTTCTTTAGCATATCCTGTTATCTCTCCTAATGCAAGCCCTAGCGTTAAAAATACTCCCATTAAACCCAAAATAAATCTTTTTTTCATTATTACCTCCCTAATCTAAATTTTACTTAGAGGTGAGCTAAAACTCACCTCTATATCTTTAATCTTTTATTGGTTTGTTTCTGACAAAGTGCCCTCTGAAGGCATGTTTCTTAACTGATTCGTTGATTGCTGCTGAGTTCTATAACGATATCTTTGCTGAACTCCTTGTTGTTGGCTTTGATCTCCATATCTTTGACGAAACCGATGATGGTACATATTATTAGAATGCTGAGGAGAGGAATAACAAGGCCCATAATTATTGGAATATGTATTTCCATAACCTCCTCCGGCCATGCCTCCTCCACCACGGCTGCCACCTCCATGTCCTCCTCCTCGTGCAAAAACATTTCCTGAAGAGACAAACATTAAACCTACTACTAAGATAATACTTACAACTGCACTAACTATCATTGATTTTTTCATGACTACACCTCCTTTTTTTAAAAAATAGTCTAAAATCGATTAGACTTTATTCTTTGGTTATCACAAAATATGCCAAAGATTCCTTAAATATAATTTATTGAATTTAAAGTCTTTTTAAAAAATGAATAAAAATATTGTCGACAGAAAAGTCGAATGACTCGACAAAATTGTCGTTTATAACCTAAGCAAGCTTTTCCAAAAAGACGCCTTTTCCCAAGAAAAACCTCCTGGGACACAAGGCCAAATAGAATTATTTTGGAATAATGGTTCTTCACTTAAAGGATATGGGCTAACCTTTTTAGCTTGCTCAAAAATAGACGTATGAGGAATAGGAGTAAAATAGGCTAAATCAGGCTGAATCCCCCAAGTTTTTACAAAAGAAATTGCAGCTTTTATTTCTGCTTCGGTCTGCTCAGGTAGCCCAAACAAAATATAGGCTCCTATTTGTTCGGGTTTAAATCCTGCATTAAATAAATTACTTAATCCTCTCTCCCACTGTTCTTTAGTAAGCTTTTTATCTAATCTAGAATTAAAATTAGCTGTTTCTAAACCTAAACGAATAGTAGTAAGTCCAGCTTGATAAAAGAGTTTGCAAATATCTCTATTTAAATAACGTACATGCATTGCGTTAGGTGTATGTAAACGAATTTTTAATTTATTTTTAATGACGTATTTTAAAAACGGGATAAGCCATTTTTGAGGATTTACTAATAACGCATCATCATAAAAAGCAAAATTGCGTACCCCTTTTAAAAATTCATTTTCAAATTCCTGAATAAAGCAAGAATATTCCTTTTGTTGAAAATTATTATACAACAACCTACTTGCACAATATTCACAGTTAAAAGGACAGCCTCTAGACCCTAATAAGATAGAAAACTCCTTTCCTCTATATAAATCTAGGGCCATCTTTAGACCCGCACCGTTAGGTAGAGAAGGTGCACTTATTCCTAACAGTTCCCATAATTTAGACCAATTATCTGGGGTTTCAAGGGGACCCTTTAAAATTAAATCAAATCCCCACTGTTGAGCATGTTCAAAGCACAAAGTAGCATAAATACCTCCTAACACTACCTTAGCTTTAGGAAAAATATCCCTCACTAAATTTAAAGTGGCCACTACTCCTGGATACCAATAGGTCATAATAGAAGTAATCAAAATCAAATCAGGATGAGGAGAAATTTTTTGCAAAGCTCCTTTTACTGCTTCATAAGAAAGACCATAACGAGAGAATTTACGAGGAATATTTAGATAAACAAAAGGTTTTGGTAGGGAGCTTTTAGGATAATGTCCTTTTCCAAACAAATGAGGTTTAGGCCATGGATGGTCTTGCCATGTTTTATCCATGCAATCCAGGAGGGCTACATTTGCACCTGCCTCCCTTAGCATATCTAAACAAACTAATAAACCGACTGGCCTTGACCATAAGTTATAGGCTGCAAAATCATATATCCAAGGATTTATTCCTAAAATATAAGGGCCTATTTTTCTATGGGAGGAACTCCAAGTAATCTTGGGCCATTTTGGCCTCATCGCTTTTGGCATGATGAGTAATAAGTTCCTCTAACCATTTTCTGGCATCTTGATTTTGGCCAAGCTTAAGTAAAGTTTTTGCATATTCTAAAATTAACTTGGAGTTATCAGGGTTTGCCTCTACCCCTTCTTTAAGTATTTTTTTAGCTCCTTCTAAATCATTTTCCTCTTCTAAGAGTTTTGCTAAAAAAATGTATGCAGAAGTGTAGCGCCAGTTTTTCTGAACACTAATTTTCGCATATCTTTTAGCCTGCACTCTATCACCTTTTTTTAAGTAAAGACGTGCCAAATTTAAAGCAGGCAATTCTGGAGTTTTATAAGTAAGAATAGACAATGCTTTTTTAAAACACTTTTCCGCCTTCTGATTGTTTCCAGAAGCAAAATAAACAAGGCCTAAGTTATTCCACGCCTCTCCATAAGCTGGACTGAGCTTAACCGCCTTAGAAAAAGAATCTATTGCTTTTTGTCTTTCATCTAAAGCCAAATAGGCCATACCTAAATCAAAATGAAAGCGAGCATACTTATAAGCACTATTTTGAACGGTTAATAGCTGTCTTAATGCTTCCCTAGGACGCAAATCCATTATGTATCGCTCTGCTAATTCTATACGCACTAATATTGGCTCTGGGATTTTTTGTTCATAGATATCATCTATCCTGGCCTGTTTTGTGGCACAACTTGTTAAAATAAAAAATAATATACCAATAAAAAATAACCTTTTCATTTTAAATCACCTTGTTTAAAGGATATTCTATAATCGCTTCTGCTCCTTTTTGCAAAAGCAAAGGTATTAGCTCTCGCACAGTACTTTTTTCTACCACAATCTCTACAGAAAACCAATCACTATTGTAAAGAGGAGCTACTGTAGGAGAAGTCATTGCAGGGAGCACATTCATCACTTCATCCATTTTTTCTTTTGGGACATTCATCTTCATACCAACTAATTTTTCTGCTCTAAGAGCCCCTTGTAAAAGAGTATTTATTGTTTCAATCTTATGTCTTTTCCAAGAATCTTCCCATGCCTTTTTATTAGCAATAAACTGAGTATTTGTCTGCAAAATCTCTGCAATTATTTTTAAACCATGAGCTTTAATAGTAGTTCCTGTCTCTGTTACTTCCACAATCGCATCGCACAATCCTTCTACTACTTTGGCCTCTGTGGCCCCCCAAGAAAATTCAACTTCCACAGGTATGCCTGCTTTTTGAAAATATTTCTCTGTAAAATTTTTAAGTTCTGTAGCAATTTTCTTTCCAGCCAAATCCTCTGGTCTTTTATAAGGAGAATCCCCTGCTACAGCTAGCACCCACCTAGCAGGCCTAGCACTAACTTTAGAATAAATTAAATCAGAAACAATAACTACATCAGACTCATTTTCCAATATCCAGTCCTTACCTGTCAAACCTGCATCTAAAATCCCCTCTTCTACATAACGAGACATCTCCTGAGCTCTACACATAGAGCACTGTATCTCTAAGTCATTAATATCAGGAAAATAATTTCTATGATGTTCAGTAATTTTCCAACCAGCTTTTGCAAATAATCGAAAAGTAGATTCTTGTAGAGAACCCTTAGGAATACCTAGTTTTAATACTTTTGTTCCCATTATTTATATACCTCCTTTGGATCAAATACCTTGGGCGAACAGATATCTATAGTTCCTTTCTTGGAAATACGACGATAAAAACAACTTTTATAGCCTTTGTGACAGGCAGCTCCCCCTATTTGTTCCACTATATATAAAATAGTATCTGAATCACAATCTAAACGAATTTCTTTTATTTTTTGCACATGTCCAGAGCTTTCTCCTTTATGCCATAACTTTTGTCTGCTTCTACTATAGTAATGAGCCTCTCCTGTCTCTAAGGTTTTCTCCCATGCTTCTTTATTCACATAGGCTAACATCAAAACCTCTTTAGTTTTATAATCTTGAGCTATCGCTGGTAACAAACCCTTTCCCTTATCAAAATCAGGATACCAATTCTCCAATTCTACCTCCCCTTAAATTTACTCAATAAAGTTAGTTCAATTTACACTTGCCCTCAATTGGCCACAAGCAGCTAAAATATCCTCTCCTTTACTTTTACGCAAAATAGCAGTTAAATTATGATCCCATAACACCTTTTCAAAGGCGAGAATACGCTCTTCTGAAGGAGACTTATAGGCACTGCCAGGCCACGGATTATATTTTATTAAATTGATCTTACACCTAATTCCTTTTAAAATGCGAACAAGCTCTAATGCGTCTTCTTTAGAATCATTAACTCCATTTAATAAAATATATTCTATAGTGATCCTCTCTCTTGGTTCCAAAGGATATTGTTCTAAAGCTAATAAAAGTTCTTCTAATGGCCATTTAGAAGTAGCTGGCATTATTTTAGTTCGTAAAGTTGAAAAAGAAGCATGTAAAGAAACAGCTAATCTCCCTAATTTACTATCTCCAAACAACCTCAGTGTATCTAAAACCCCAATAGTAGACAAAGTAATTCTACGTTTAGAAAAATTTAAATACTTTTCATGATTTAAAATTACTAAACTTTTTTTTACTTCTTGCCAGTTTAATAATGGTTCTCCCATTCCCATATAAACAATATTACGCAACAAACGGGCTAATCCATGTTCTTGAATAAATTTCTTCGCCAATATTACTTGGGCTACAATTTCGTAAGCCTTAAGATTTCTTTTAAAACCCATTTGGCCAGTATGACAAAAGGTACATCCCAAAGGGCAACCAACTTGAGAAGAAATACACAGCGTATAATGATCCTTTTCTGGAATCAAAACCGTTTCTATTAGTTCATTATCTTCAAGTTTAATAAGGAATTTATGAGTTCCATCCCTACTTACAGAGACTTTATTTAACTTAGGCCAAGAAATAGAAAATGTTTCATTTAATCGTTCACGCAACAATTTAGAAATATTTGTCATTTCATAAAAGTTCTCAACTCCTTTTCCCCATAACCACTGCCAAACTTGTTCAACACGAAATTTTTGCTCTCCTTGAGTTAAAAACCAAGCTAAAAGATCTTCTTTTTCTACTTCTAAAATATTACGCATTTATCCCCAAGACCTTAAAAACTTTTATTAGACTTGAAAATCAAGATCGCTACGAAATTACTATTTTACAAGATAAAAGGTTATGATGCTAAGATAATAACCAAATTTTAAGAAAGTTTCTCCTTAGTCGCATAACTACGCACAAATTCTACAGCTTCTTCCAAATTATTTACATCTCCACGAATTTGAGCTTGCAAAAGCTCGTCTCTAATCACCCCAACTAGTGGACCTGGCTTAATACCAGTATATTCCATAATCTGGTGACCGTTTAATAGCGGTTCCAACAATTCCTCACTAATCTCAGCTCTTTCTAACATCTTTAAATTATGGTTAAACTCTCTATAACTACCATTCCTAGCCTTCAAATCTGCTCTAACCATCTCTATAAGTCTTGGATACTCATCTAATCCTTTAAACCTTCTGATTCCCTTATCTGTCAGCATAAAATGAAAACGCATATGATGCTTTACCAAATGGCAAATTAAATCAATATCTTCACTCGGAAAACCTAATCGTCTTAAAATTTTTCGCGTAACTTTAGCTCCTATTTGATGATGTTGATAAAAAGTCAGTTGCCCATCTACTTCCTCTGCAGTGTAAAGTTTACCTACATCATGGAAAAGGCAAGCCAAAGTCCCATACCAATCATAAGGAAGCTCTTCTGGATAGCGCTTCATTACCTCAATAGTATGTTCAAAAACAGTTTCTTCTCCTTCTTCTGGGTTCTTTATATGCTTTACCCTACTTAAGGCAGCCAATTCAGGTATTAAACCGTGAAGTATCATGGAGTCGAATAACAATTGAACAAATTGCCACATATTTTCAGCTTCTACTTTTCTCCATTCATCCATAATATCTACTACAGAAACATAATCCACTACTCTTCTAGCAGCTCTTACAATGGCTAGCCACGTATTCGTTTCTATGGGCATTTGATAGTTTGCCGAAAACCTAAGTGCTCTAACAGCCAAAAGATAATCTCGTTTTAAAGTTTCATCAGCAATTCCCTTAAAAGCAATCTGACCACTATCCAAAGTCTCAAATCCATCAAACGCATCTTTAGAACGAGGGATATAAGGACAGGCTAAATTTAAAGACAATTCCCCCCTTGCTTCTAACTTTTTTAAAAGCCTAGGAGTAAGTCTAGCTAGTGCAGCCTCTGGGTAAGAGGCATCTAAAGTATCTGCATTGTAAAAATGAAATATTGTTTCTCCTTCTTTTAAATGAGCAAAACTATACTTTGCCAAAGGAGGACTTACATTTGGGAAAATTTTCTCCAAAGACTCCCACGAAATATCTGTACATATATCTATTTCCTTTTCTTGATTAGAATCTATTAGGGCTTTTTTTTGTAGAGGACTATTTATTATATACGCTTCATAACCATTACGGATAATGGCTTTACATACACTAATTGCATCTTTTAACGGTTGGGGCATCTCTCTATCTCCTCTAAAAATTTTTATTCAAGATAGCCTTAAAATCTAAATAGCTCAAGTTTTAAAGTTTAACCTCTTAAGGCACTTAATCTAATTTTGTTTAAGATTCCATTTTTTAAACTTGTAAGGATAAAGAGGATTGAGCAAAAGTAAATTCCACTACCAGTACCTATTCACTGTTAAAAATACATTTCATGCTAAAAAATATCTACTAAATTAAACCTCTAAGCTGCCAACCCATTCTTTTAAGCTAACTATTCCTAACTTATTCATAAGATGAGGCAACTCTTCAACCAATTCAAAACTAAGACCAGGACGCATAAAATTAGCACTACCTATCTGGACAGCTAATGCTCCAACTAAAAGAAATTCTAAAACATCTTCTACTTTAGATATACCACCTACTCCTATAACAGGAATATCAAATTTAGAAGCCACTTCGTACACCATCTTTAAAGCCACAGGCTTTATAGCAGGTCCAGAAAGACCACCAAAAATATTTTTTAATTTTGGTTTTTTAGTATAAATATCTACTGCCATGCCACTTAAGGTATTAATAAGAGATACAATATCGCTACCTGCATCTATTACAGCTCTAGCAATCTCTTTAATATCTGTAACATTAGGACTTAACTTCACAATTACAGGCTTTGGGCCTGCTTTTTTTCTCACTTCTTCCACTACTTTAAAAGCCATCTTTGGTTCTTGTCCAAATTGTACACCTCCTTGCTTTACGTTTGGACAAGATATATTTACTTCTAGTGCTGCAACTCTAGTCTCCTGACTCAAAATCTCTGCTAACTCTCCAAATTCTTGAACCGAATGTGCATATAAATTTACAATCACAGCAGTATCTTTAAAAGGAAGAAATGGTAACTTATCTTTTAAAAAAGCATCTATCCCTATATTTTGCAAGCCTATAGCATTTAACATTCCACAAGGAGTTTCTACGATTCTAGGCATGGGATTGCCTTGCCTGGGTTTCAAAGACAAGCCTTTTACTATAACTCCTCCTAAAGAAGCTAAATCGCCAAATTGAGAAAATTCTAGGCCATAACCAAAAGTACCAGAGGCCGTTAAAATAGGATTTTTTAATTTTAATGGTCCTAACTCAACTTCTGTATTCACTACTGACATTAAATCTCCTCCAATTCGGTCGCCTTAAAAACAGGTCCTTTTATACAGGTCTGAACATAGCCATTGACTGTTTTGGCTACACAACCAAGACATGCTCCGACCCCACAGGCCATTCTATTCTCTAAAGACAAATAAACCCTATCTGCACACTTAAATTCAAAAGCATACTTATGAACTATTTTAAGAAAAGGACGAGGTCCACAAACTAAAATTTTCCCTATGTCTTTGAAATTATATATCTCTTGTTTTATTTGTTTCTCAAACTTTTTTAAATCCTTTTCATTCTCTTGTCTAAAAGCAAATTTATCCACCAAAGAAGGAATTAAATTCCAAGGATAAACTCTTAAATCCAACCTATGACCAAAAATCAAACGAATATTCTGGGGATTTTGATGTTGAGTACAAAAGGATACAAAAGGAGCTATGCCCATACCGCCACATAAAATTAAAACCTTTTCTCTTCTATCTATAGGGAAACCATTTCCTATAGGGCCCCAACAATCTATCTTATCTCCTTTATTTAACAGAGCAAGGCGTCTCGTCCCTCGACCAACAACCTGCAAAAAAATATGCAATCCGTCTTTATCTTGATTGCAAATAGAAAAAGGGCGGGGCCAAAGTGGATCAAACTCCCAACCCCTTGGTCTAAGCATTACAAATTGCCCAGCACGGTGATTTATATCTAATCCCTCTAAAAACAAATGTATTAAAGGTGCTCCTTCTAACTTCACTATTTTTTTTACCTGCACTGTCTTAAATTCCATTTACTCCTTCCTTTTCCTAAACTTCTTTCCCACTAAAAATTAATGTGGTTTCATTCATAGTGCCAATTCTCCCTCCTAAACAAACTCTAAAACCTCTATACGCTACTTAAAAGACTTTGGGCTAAGACATCTCCCTGCGTTCCTCCTCCAGCCATTCTACTTAATTCTTGTTGTCTTTCTGCTTTTGATTTAAGTTCTTTACACACAATAATTGTTTCTTTTGCTTTACTCTTTTTCTCCACTCTAAAATGCTTATCTGCTAAAACAGCTAGTTGAGGCCAATGAGTAATTAAAAGAATCTGCTGTTTCTCTGCCAACTGTTTTATCTTTTCCCCTACCTTTAATAAAGTAAGCCCTCCTATCCCAGTATCAATCTCATCAAAAATAATCGTATCTCTGTCTGCTCCTTGCAATGTCATCAATGCTAATAAAAATCTAGATAATTCCCCCCCTGAAGCTATTTTATTTAAAGGCTCAAGATTTACTCCTGGATTGGGTTGCCACAACAACTTGAATCTTCTTTCTTTTAATTCATCATACAATAAAAAATCATAGGGTTGGAAATATATCTCTAAGCCCTGAGAAAAGCCTAAACTTTTAAGTTCTTCTTTTAATTTTATTGCCAATTCTCGACTTTTATCTTCCCGAAGTTTATTCAAATCTTGTAAAACTAATTCTAATTCTTTTTTTAATTTAATTTCTTTTTTTAAAATTTTAGAAAGTTCTAATTTACTAGCATCCAAAAAAGATAAATTTTCTTCTATTTCTTCTTTTAACCTTATAATCTCCTCTAGCGATTTGTTGAACTTTCTCTTTAAATTAGCCAAAGCATAGAGCCTGCTCTCCAGTCTATCTAATTCATAAGTAGGCTGGAATTCATATTTACCCAACTTTCCTTCCAATTCTTGAAGCAAATAAAAAAAATCTTGGGCCTGTTCATAATAACTCAAAAAGTCTTTGTCTTCTGCTAACTCTCCTAATGCATCTAATAATTCTCTAAAATCCTCCATAAAATGGCGAGTATTAAATAAAGCCAAAAGTTGCTCTACTTTCTCGTATCTTTTTTGTTCTTCTTTTATTTTAGAAACCTTGCCCAGTAATTCTTCTTCTTCTCCTGGTTTTGGATTAACCTTCTCAATTTCTTTTTGTTGAAAAGCTAGAAAATCTTTTTTTTCCTTTAACTCTGAAATTTTTTGTTCTAATTTTAACTTTTCTTTTAATAACGTATCTATTTTTTTACATAATTCTTCTTTTTTTACTTTTAAGTCTTCTAATAAAAAGGCATCAACTAATACAGTAGCTAATTTAGGATTTAAGAGCCTCTTATGGCCATGCTGACTTACATAAAGTAATAACCTATCTCCTAATTCTCGCACCTTTGCACTAGACGCTAAAATATCATTTATAAAAAAACGACTTCGTTTAGACAAAACCTCTCTTCGTATTATCCACTCATTATCTGACTCAATAAACACACCTTCAATAATCCCTTTTTTAGTTTCATCTCTCAATGTAATCTTTTGTCCACTTCCCCCTAATAAAGAAGTTAATGCCTTTAACAATAAAGATTTACCCGCTCCTGTTTCACCTGTAAAAACATTAAGGCCAGAACTTAATTCCATTTCCTGATCTGCTAAAAGAGAAAAATTTTTTATCCGCAAATACTCTAACATTTAATTACCTCTTTACACTTCTCCTTCCATACTAAGATAAGAAAAATGCCTTTTCAAACTCTCCTAAAATCGCCTTTTTACGTAACCAAAACAAACTCTCTTCCCCTTGTTTTTTGGCATTTTCATAAGCTAAATACAATTCTTCTTCAGCTTCTTTTAGACGAAAATTTTTTAAATTCGTTAAGACCAAATCCAAATTCAAACGCCAGTTATTTGGTTCTAGTAAAGAAAGCCAACTTTCCACTTTTAATAAAAAATTTTCTTGACCAGCAATTTTTTTCGCAAGTACCCTTGCTAAATGTAATACCTGCTCATTGTTCTGATTTTCTTCCAATGCTAAATAAATAAACTCTAAGGCAGCTCTGGGAAAATGTTTTTTGGAATCAAAAAGAAAACCTTGTCTTAAAATACGTTTCTCCTTCAAAAACTCTTTTGCCCAAAATAAATGGATATCTATTGAATTTAATTTCTCTACAACAATATTTTTGCCTTTAACATAACGCAATAAAAATAACTTCGCCAATCGTAAGTTGTCTAACCTTAAAGCGGCCTCACTACCTATAGCATTCAGTTCTAAATCTCTTTCTCCTATCTTATTTAATAATAAAAAATCCAATAATTCTTTTAGTTTTTGTTGCTTGTCAATAAATACTTCTAACAAAAGACTCCAATAGAAATTATCTCTAGGCAATGTAGATATGAATTTATCTATCTTATTCTCACAATTTTCATTAATACCATTTAAAGACAAAAAATAAAGACTTAGTATTGTATTATTATAAACTTCTAACTCATCTAGTTTTTTACTTTCAATATCCTGGACACAAGATAATATTTTTCTTACTCTATGCTCTGCTAAATGACACTTTAAAGACTTCTCATATCCATTTCTAGCAATGGATAAGGCCTTTAAATCATTCTTGATATAAAATTTTAACTTATCTCTTAGTTCTAAACCATGAGTATATGAAACAAATTCTTTTTCTGGTTCAAATAATAAATCTATACAAGGCAAATTTGGAGTAACTAAAAGAGCTCCATTTCCCATGGCCTCAAAAAATCTAAAATTTAAATCCCCAGCTATACATTCATTAACTACTATTTTACTTTGTTGATATAGACAAAACATTTCATCTCTGCCTATATCCTGTTTAAAAATAAAATCTGAAAAATTTTGTTTTAAAAAATTTATCAAGCGTTTTCTAATCGGTCTATATTGAGAAATTCTACCAACAAAGCATAGCTGATGTTTTCGTAAAGACCAAGATATCCACTTATTTTTTTCCACATACCAGGGTAAAAACTCTGCATGAATATTATGCTCTTGAAATTTATCGACCCAGTGGGGTTGGGCTGAAAAAACTATATCATAATTTTTCCCATAATATTTATGCCAAAAAAAATTTAAATGCGTATCTATAGACCAAAATACCTTTGGACAATGAAACTTATCCAAACCTATTAAAAGAGTTCTGGGGCCTAAATTTTCTTGGTGAAAAATCAATTCTGGTTTAAATTCTAATGCTCCAGGATATTTAGCTAAATCAATTATACCACCAGGTAAATTTACAGAAAATACTTCTCCTACTTTTGAAAATTCTAAATTCAAAGAACAATTAATTGTCAAAATTCTCATCTGTGTCGCCTAGGATCCAACATATCTCTTAGTGATTCTCCCAGCAAATTATAGCCTAAAACTGTTATAAGAATCATTAAGCCGGGGAAAATAGAAAGCCACGGAGCAATCTCTAAAACATCCTTTCCTTCCATCAACATATTGCCCCAACTAGGAATAGGAGGCTGCACCCCTATCCCTAAAAAACTCAAACCTGACTCAACCAAAATAGCTGAGGCCACACCTAAAGTGGCTGAGACCAATACAGGAGCAATACCATTTGGCAAAACATGAACAAGCAAAATTCTTAGGACAGAAGCTCCATTTAAACGAGCGGCTAAAATAAATTCTCTATTTTTCAAAGACATTGTTTCTGCACGAATCAGCCTAGCCACTCCCATCCAAGAAGTAAGGCCTATCACGATCATAATATTAGTTAAATTCGGCTCCAAAAACGCGACCACTGCCAAAATTAAAAAAAATGAGGGGAAACAAAGCATAATATCTACAAAACGCATAATAAGCTCATCTACTAAACCTCCAAAATATCCAGCAACTAACCCAAGCCCTAAACCTATAAATATAGATATTCCTACTGCTAAAAACCCGACCCAAAGTGACACCCTTGCTCCATAAAGCAAACGAGAAAAAACATCTCGTCCTAAAGCATCTGTTCCAAGCCAATGTAAAGAGGAAGGAGGCTGAAATATGGCATTTACATTAATAGCAGTAGGATCATAAGGCGCTAGATAAGGAGCCAAAACAGCTAAAACAGATGTTCCTAAAACTATGCCAAACCCAATAAAAAAAAATAATCGTTCATTTCTCATCTTTTAGCCCTAAATTCGTCCTCTTTTTAACAACATTTTAAAAATAAACTGTGTCATTTATTTTTAAGCTATTTTCTTGTCCGGGGATCAACCAGTGTATAACCGACATCTGCTAAAAAATTACCTATTAAAGTTAGAATGGCCCCCAAAACTAAATTGCCTAAAATTAAAGGATAATCTCTGGCCATAACTGCTTGATAAAAAAGCTGTCCTAGCCCTGGCAAAGCAAAAATTGACTCTACAATTACACTTCCGCCAATCAATCCAGGTACAGACAAGCCTAAAATTGTAATAATAGGCAATAAGGCATTTTTACCAGCATGCTTTAAAACCACTCGCCAGTAGGGCAAACCTTTAGCTCTGGCCAAAAGAATAAAATCTTGGCCTAAAATTTCTAACATACTGGCCCTCATATATCGCGAAAATCCTGCAAGTCCTGTAAGAGTAAAAACAAACACAGGCAAAGCCAAATGGCGAGCTAGATCCAAACATTTTTCCCAAAAAGTAAAAGATTCAAATCCCAAAGATGTTAGGCCCGAGATAGGGAAAATAGGAAGCCAAATACTTAGCCCAAGAATTAAGAGTAATGCTAACCAAAAACTAGGAATAGAAAATCCTATAAAGACAAACACTGTCATTAATTTATCAAACCACGAATTTACATACACAGCAGATAATATACCAATAGGAATAGCTAAGATAAAAACCAAAAATAAAGAAACTGCATTAAGAGTTAGAGTCAATGGCAAGCGTTCTTTTATTTTTTCCCATACAGGACGATGATCTCCACTCAAAGAATTGCCAAAATCAAAGTGAATGACTCTTTTAAGCCATTCTACATATTGCACATGGAGGGGTTTATCTAATCCATATAATTTTAATAATCTTTCTCTTGCTTCAGAACTTGCCTTAGGATTCAAAGTGGTTTGTAAGTCGGTTGGCGAACCAGGAGCTAAATGTATTACCCAAAAACTTATAATAGTAATCCCTAAAAAGGTTATGGTAAAAGATAAAATTTTTGAAAAAATTTTTTGTAATAATAACCTCCACATTATTAAGTTCATACTCTACTCTTCTTTTAATTTTCTTTCCATTAATTCACAAACAGCCTGTCTGGGATCCTTATTATCATACAAAATAGCGTATACCTGCTCTGTTATTGGCATCTCAACATTTAAACTCTGAGCTAATCTATATACTGCTTTGGTTGTTTTAACGCCTTCAGCCACCATACGCATAGAATTAATTATTTCTTTTAACTTTTCTCCTTGTCCAAGCCTAAGTCCAACCTGTCTATTTCTACTAAGATCTCCTGTACACGTTAAAACCAAATCACCCATTCCAGAGAGTCCCATAAATGTTCTCTCTTTTGCCCCTAAAGCTATACCAAGCCTACTCATCTCTGCAAGTCCCCTAGTAATAAGTGCAGCTCTTGCATCATGTCCAAAACCCAAACCATCAGCAATACCTGCAGCTAAGGCAATAATATTTTTCAAAGCTCCTCCCAACTCAACCCCTCTATAATCAGGATTATAATAAACTCTAAAATAAGAATTTGAAAAAAGTTGTTGAAGGTCCCTTCCCACTTTTTCATTAATACATCCTAAACTAACTGCTGTGGGTAACTTTGCACTTACTTCTTTTGCAAAAGAAGGACCTGAAAGGATTGCATATATAGGTTTTTTTTCACTCAAAACATCATTAATTACCTTTGAAAGAGGACTAAGGCTCTCTATCTCTATCCCTTTACTAGCACAAATTACTATAGGATTAACAGGGAACATATCTTTTACTTCTTGCAAAACTCCACGAATATATTGACAGGGAACAACCACTAGAAAATAGTTCGCATCCATAAGGACTTCTGTAATATCTGCAGAAGTTCTTAAATTAGAATGTAATTTAACTCCAGGTAAGTACCAAGTGTTTTCACCTTTTGCCTTTACTTCAGCAAGTAATTCTTTTTCACGTATCCAAAGAAATACCTCTAACTTAGCATTCTCAGCTAATAAGTTGGCTAAAGTTGTTCCCCAGCTTCCTCCTCCTAGAACTGCTATTTTTTTCACCACTTCCTCCCGACACCTAAGATTTTGATTGTTTCTATAATTTTAAAACAGACTTAAGTAAACTCAACTTTTAACCAAAAATAAAAAAAGGACAAGCAAGCTTGTCCTTTTTTATTTAAAAACCCAAACCAAAATTAAACGAAACTATTTTTCCAATCCTTCTACTATTTTGCCATTTGGCATCATATCATCACTAGGAGGAACTCCATGCTGCTGTCTATATTGCTTTCTTTTACATTCATTCATCATAGGGCCTTTACAATAACTCTGCAAAAATCCTTTTAAAAGAGCATCTTTTGTTCCCTTATATTTTTTAAAAAAACCACATTTGGGCAACAGCTCACACTCTAAATCAATCTTATACCTTTTTAATAATTTATTTAACTTATCTGCTAAATCCAACAACTTCTCACTAAAATCAAAAACATGAGAACTTGAAACAGCCATTAAATCAGCGATTTCCTTTACATTTTCTATTTCCTTTGCAATATTTTCTGCAGCAACAGCACTTTCATTAACTTGTTGAGAAACCCCTACAAGACCATCTGCAGCTTGACTCACATTAGTTGCAATATCTTTTGTAGTAACAGATTGTTGTTCCACTGAAACAGCAATTGTAGTAATAATTTCATCTATATCCTTTATTACTTTGGATATATCTTGGATCTCTTTTACAGTAAAATCTGTCTCTTGCTGAATTGCTTCTATCTTTTGTTTTATTTCCTCAGTAGCCACAGCAGTCTGTTTAGCTAACTCTTTAATTTCATTAGCTACAACAGCAAAACCTTTTCCTGCTTCTCCAGCTCTAGCAGCTTCAATAGTAGCATTTAATGCCAACAAATTGGTTTGAGACGCTATTGCATTTATTGTCTCAGTTACTACACTAATTTCATTTGCTGCTATGCCCAGCTTATTAACTCTTTGAGAAGCATTATTCGCTTTATCCACTGCTTTTGTAGCTACACTTTTAGCTTTAGAAGTGTTTTGAGCAACTTCGTCAATAGTAATAGAAAATTCTTCTGCTGCAGAAGCAACTGTATTAATATTATCTGATGCTTGTTGCATAATATGAGCTACAGAATGCATACTCTCATTCAAACTCCCTGCAGCTCCAACAGCACTAGTAACTAACGTATTAGTTTTTTCTGAGTTAGAATTTATTTCATCAGCAATAACATTTAGTTCTGCAGCAGAAGAGGATAACATCCCCACACCACCTCTAATTTCAAGAAACATGTTTTTTATATGTTCTACCATTATTTGAAAAGAATGAGACAACTCTCCTATTGCATCTTTTGCCTGATAAGAAAATTCTATAGAAAAATTTCCTTCTGCAATTTCCTCGCTTTTATACGCTAATAACCGTAATGGTTTAATGATCACTTGTAAAAAAAACCATAGCAAGATAGAACTAACTACAACGATTAAAATAAAAACTATTATACTATTAAAAAATAATCTTTTGTCTACATCTTGTAACAAATCACTCTTTTTTATTTGCACAGCGATATTCCAATCCAATGGCTTAAGATAACGAGTTATTAATAAATAGGTTTTTCCATTTAAAGAATAACTAACAACTCCTCTTTTTGAATCAAAAATTATTTTATTTTTAATAAAATTAAATACACTTCTTCCCTCTAAACTTCGATCAGAATGGATTAATATTTTGCCATTAGAATTAAAAACAAATACTTTTCCATTAAACTTTTTAGAAGCATCTAAAACATATTTCTCAAGTTGAGGGATTAAAGTTGTTCTTTCTATATTTTTCTGCATAGATATAGCATTATAAATACATTGAGAAATTTCTTCTAAAGACGACTTACCCACTCTGAATAAAGTTTTTTGAAATTGATAATAATTCAAGAAGCTAACAGATAAAATAGATATTCCTAATACACATATTACAGCTACAAAAAGTTTTGTTCCAAACTTTATCCTGGAAAACATTTCTCCTCCTTATAAAATAAAACTGAAACCTTTAATAGCTATCTCAAAATTTAAAATATGTAAATTTCGTTTAAATTAAACAAATAAGTTTACCCTATAAACCGTCTTACAACAATCTTACTCAATCCTATTTAGCAATATAAAATAAAAACTAGGAGATATTATTTGCTAGAAATATTTTTACAGTTTATTTTTTCAAAAGGAGAAATTTATTGATTGTCAATTTTTTTGAACTAGGATAAACTAAAGTTTAAATGCTTAAAAAATTTAAGAGGAGGAATGTAAAATGAAAGGCAGAAAAATGAAGCTTTGCTGGATAATATTTTTTATTCTATTTCTGCTTCCTATGTTTATTACTAAAAACAGCTTTGCCATAAAGGAAGTAGTGGTTACGGGTATGGCGCCTATGATGGGTAATCAGGCTCAAGCTAGAAATCAAGCTTTGCAACAAGCTCTAAGAAGCGCTGTAGAGCAGGGAATTGGAACTTTAATAGATTCTAGCACTATTGTAAAAAATTATCAGCTTCTATCAGATAAAATATATTCTCAAGCATCAGGCTATGTAAAAAATTATCAAGTGCTTTCAGAAGGTCCTAGTCCAGACGGACAAATGTATAATGTAACCATTAGAGCAGTAGTATCTACAGAAAGCATCAAAAATGATTTGAGAGCCATTGGCATTTTACGCCAACAAGTAGGTAATCCTCGATTTATGACTATATACTTACCAAGGACACACTCTAGTGCTTATCGAAACTCTAGAGCGGTTATTGCGGCTGAGCAAGCAATTCAAGGGGTATTTGCTAGAAAAGGCTTTGTAGTCCTAGATCAAATGTTTGTTAACAACGTCTATAATGAAATAGAACAAGCTGGAAGAATTGATATAGACATGGACGACCTCTCTGCCCTTGCCCTGAAATACAGAGCAGATCTCCTCCTGGTCTATGACGTCCATGTGGGAGTAAAAAAAGGTGGCAGAAGTAAATATTTTGGCGGTGTTATGGTAGAAGTAGATTTAAAAGCTGTCGCTCCTGCTACAGGAGATCTCATCGCCCAAAAACACGGCGACTTATATGTCCGCACCCAAAGAGTTAGTGGAAACTATTATGAAGATATGATGGCTGCCAAAGCTGCTGACAAAGTAGGTAAAGCCGTCGCTAAAGCTCTTATTGGTGATGTTCTGGCTTATTTTGAACGTCAAGTACATGGCGGAGCCAGGTTTGATATTTGGTTTAGAAATTTTAGCGAAGAAGAAGTTTATACCATTTATGATATTTTACAAAACATCTCTGGCGTAAAAGACATAAATGTAAGGCAACAATCTCCTGGCAACTTCCAAGTAGATGTAAATTATCAAGGTAAAAAGTTTGATTTTCAAAGACAGTTATATATGCAAATGAAAAGAAGAGGTATTGCTTTCCAAACTCAACAAGCTAAAGGCAACCGATTCTTATTTTTCAAAAAAGGTACGGATAATCCTTTTCGCAATATCAATATTCAATAAGGAGGGCATATGGAAGTAAAAAATTCTAAAACTATTTTGCTGTTATCTTTAATAGGTGCACTTTTCTTTATGTTTTCCTGTGCTCCCAAAGCAAAACTAACAGCAATAAAACCAGCAGAAGTAGCTATGCCAGGAGTAAAGACTTTGGCTATTTTACCATTTAAAGGAAAATATGGTGATTTAGTTCGAGAAGAATTCTATTCAAAATTAGATGAGGTAAAGCACTTCACCCTACAAGACCTTAGATATAACGAGGCCTTAGATAGAATCCAGTGGGAGCAAATGGATGACCCACGCTTTGTGCCTGCTTTTGAAGAAATCCAAGCAGACGCTGCCATAGCAGGATATGTAGTGGGACAAATAAGGGACATTAAAGGATATGATCAAGTTCAAATGAAAGAGGGTACAGGTCGATATAGAAAAGTAAAAAGAAAAAATATTTTTACTGGCAAAACTGAAATTGTAGATGAAGAAATTATGAAAACTGTTTTAAAAAGAGTTCCTTATATTGTTCGCACTGCTTCACTCACAGCATCTATTAAAGTAATAGACCTAAAAACAAGAAAAATTCTAGCTACTAAACAAGTTACTGAGAGTTTTAAACAAAAATATGGCGGTAAAGAAGAAGCCCAGGGCGGATTTTTAGGTATTTTTGGTGGAGGTAACAGTATCGAACAAGTGCCAACACCAGAAGAAACAATGAGTTTACTGGCTCAAAAAATAGCTTCTAAATTAGTAGCTAAAATAGCACCTACAAAATATACTATTGAGGTAGAATTGGATAAAAGCGGGCCTTCTTATGTCAAAAAAGGAGTTAAATTGGCAGAAAAAGGAGACTGGGAAGGAGCTATGGAAATGTGGTCTGTTGTATTAGAAGAAAATCCTCACTGTGCTCCTGCACTTTATAATTTAGGTGTAGCTTATGAAGCCAGAGGAGATTTAAAAAGTCTTCTTAAAGCAAAAGACCTTTTTGTAAAAGCCTCTCGCTATGGAGACAAGGACATTTACATTGAAGCAAAAGTTAGGATTAAAAGAAAAATTAGAGACGCTCAGAAGCTAAGAAGGCAAAAACATCTTCTTAGAAAAGCTCCTGAAAGAAAGGCTCCTATAGGAGGTGTCCAGGTTTATTAAATTTATTAAATAGCATTTAAAAAACAAAAAAAAGCGGTCAAACTTGACCGCTTTTTTTTGTTTCCTTGTGTAGTATGCTTTTTACTTAATCTTTTACTTATCCCTTTAACTCTTCAATAATACCCTTTAAACGCAAGGCTAGTTTGGCCAATTCCCCAATAGCTGCATTGCTTTGCTCCATAGTATCTGCAATCTCTCTAGATACTTTCCTAATTTCCTCCATAGAATGAGTTATCTGTTCTGATGCAGCAGACTGTTCCTCTGATGCTGTAGCAATATTCCTGACTTGATCAGAAGTAGACTCCACAATATGAACAATATCCTCTAACGCTTTCCCAGATTCTTCAGATTTATGTCTAGTTTCTTCTACAACTTCTAAGGTTTTAGTAGTCTCAAAAATATTTTCTTGGGCACTATCTTGAATCTGGCCAATATAAGTAGCTACTTCCTTTGTTGCGGCCATAGTTTTTTCTGCCAACTTTCTCACTTCATCAGCTACTACAGCAAAACCTCTTCCTGCATCTCCTGCCCTTGCTGCTTCAATAGCTGCATTTAAAGCCAATAAATTAGTTTGATCTGCAATGTCTTCTATAGTGACAATAATTTTTCCAATACCTTCGGCTTGCACGCCTAAATTTTTCATACTTTCCATTAAATGCTTGCTGTGTTCCACAACCTGGGAAATTAAATTCATGGCTTCTTTTACTACAGTTTGTCCTGCAATAGCCTTTTCTCTTGCTTCCTCAGCCAAATTGGCGGCATTCGCCGCATTTTTAGCAACTTCTAAAACAGAAACATTCATCTGTTCCATAGCTGTGGCAGCCTCTGAAACCATCCTTTCTTGTCTGTTTGTCCCACTAGCTGCTTCTTCCATTTGAGCAGAAAGTTCATCAGAAGCAGAAGAAACCTGTTCAGAAACTTCTAAAGCTTTTACTGCTGCTTGTGCAATTGCTTTATTCTGAGCTTCTATCTGTTCTTGTTGATTTTTAAGCTTTGTTAAATCCGTAATTAAAATAAATGCACCAATAAGCTCTCCATCTAAATCTCTTAAAGGAGCTGCATCTCCTATAAAAAAAACCTTTTTACCTTTTCTATTTGTGATACTTCGTTGTATGTTTCTCATCACTTCGCCTGTTTCTAAGGCTTGTCCTACTACTGTTTTGTGATTTTTATCTCCGTAAAAAAATTCTCCAACATATTGTCCGATATAATCTTTGGGTTCGCCTTCTAACCCTAAAAAATCAAGCATAGCTTTATTAGTATAACTTACTTTTTGCTCTGTATCACATACCAAAAATGGAGCTGTTAGACTTTGTAAAACTCCTTTTGAAAATCCCAGTTCTCTTTTTAGTGTGTCTACCATATGTTCTAAATTACGAGCAAGGTCTCCTAACTCATCTTTACGAGAAGTAATAAACTCCTGGCTATAATTACCTTTAGCAATTGCACTACTTGCCTGAGCAATTTCTTTTATTGGTTGTAAAACGTTTTTACGTAAAAATAGGTTGACTATCACTACGAGAAGAATCAACGCTCCACTACAAGCCAAAGCAATTTCCCATGTCTGGGACTTTATCTTTTTCATGGTAGGAGTAACATCTTGAAAAATAATTAAGCTACCTAAAATATTATGCGCCTTACCATGGCAATGATAACAACTCGGCTTATTAAAAATAGGCTTTGCCCTTACAAAATACACATTTTTGTCTAAATTCACTAAAGACATTATCTCATTTCTTATTTTTCCTTCTAATATATTTTTAAAATCTAAAATTTTTTGGCCAAATTTACTCTGAATAAAATTTTTTCCTCTTTGATCCTTTAAAGTGGAATAAGTTGCCTTACCTTGAAAGTCAGTAAGAAACACATGCAAATCTTTATGTGTTTTGGAGAGATTTGAGAATTCTTCTTTAGTACCCTCATCATCACCTCTAATCATTGGTTTTCTTATTCCGTTTTCCAATGCTTGAGAAAGTTTTTGCACATCTCCCTCTAAAAGAGAAAAAATAAGCCTTCTTTCTAAAAAATTCATCGCTCCTAATAAAGCTACAAAAATAAATAAGGCTACAACTGTTACAAGAACTCCTGTTTTTAAATGCAAACTTGAAGACAATTTATTCCACATAATAATTACCTCTTTTCCGCCACATAAATTTAATGCACTCCACCATAAAGCAAAGGCTTAAAATTAAAAGTTTTTACTCTTTCAGATGTATGACAATCATTACAAGTTTTTAAATCCATTTTTAATCTAATTAATTCAGGATCTCCTCCAGATTCTACATGTTCTTTGCCCGGACCATGACAAGTTTCACAACCAACATCACTTAACTCTGGAGTTTTTTCATAAGAAATAAACCCACCTTTACCATATCCAGTGGTATGACAAGCATAACATTCTTGTCTTTCTCTTTCCTCAAGTTTTGGGAACATCTTTTTTATATGTTCAAAACTTTTTGCTTTTTTGGAATATGTTATAAAATTTTTATACTCTTTCTCATGACATTCACCACACTGCTTTGATCCAACATAATCACCTGCATTTACGTTGACAGAAATAAAAATAAAAAAACTTAAAACTATTATAGAAAATATACACCTCTTCATCATAACATCCTCCCACGTTTATCCTCACATCATTTTTAATAAAGACTTTTTGATTTGCAAGTCCTTTAAAATGTTTTTAAAATGTGCCTAAATAAAACCAAATACCTCCTATCGGGTTTATATTTTAACTAAGTTTTAGTTTAAAAATCAACTCGTTTAGATGAAAAAAAACAATTTTAAGGTATATTTTTTTCTCAAATTAAACAAACTCAAAAAATAAAATATTATTTTTACAGTCCCAATGTTTTTAGCTAAACTTAAAATATATACAAAAACAACATTTTTGACATAATAGAAAAATCTTGCCTAGTACCTCAAATTTTCATATGAAAGTTTGTTTCAAAAGCACACACGTTTCCCAAAAACTCTTGGGTGCTCCCTCTCAAGGAGAGAGTTTTTGGAAACGGAGGAAAAACCCAAGGAGGTATTATTATGTCTTATGTTACAATGAAGCAGCTCTTAGAAACAGGTGTTCATTTTGGGCACCAAACTAAACGCTGGAATCCCAAAATGAAGCCCTATATTTTTGGGGCAAGAAAAGGGATCCATATTATCGACTTACAACAAACCGTAAAAATGTTCCAAATTGCCCACGACTTCATTGTAGATGAAGTTGCTCAAGGGAAAACGGTTTTATTTGTAGGCACAAAACGGCAAGCTAAAGACATTATTAAAGAAGAAGCAGAACGATGCCAAATGCCTTATGTTATTCACCGTTGGTTAGGGGGTACACTTACTAACTTTCAAACCATTCGCAAAAGTATTGACCGCTTAAAAAATTTAGAAGCAATGTTTGAAGATGGAAGCATTGAACGCTTTCCTAAAAAAGAAATTATAAAAAAACAAAGGGAATTAGACAAATTAAACCGCAATTTGGGCGGGATTAAAAACATGGAAGGCCTACCTGGAGTAGTATTTATTGTTGATCCTAAAAATGAAGAAATCGCTGTAAAAGAGTGTTTAAAATTAGGAATTCCAACTGTAGCAATTGTAGACACTAATTGTGATCCTGATTTAATCGATTATGTTATCCCCGGAAATGACGATGCTATTAGAGCAATAAAGCTATTTGTCTCTAGCATTGCTGATGCCTGCTTACAAGGCATGGCCAAACGAGAAGAGCGGGGAGAAGAAAGTGAAAAAATTGAGAATGTAGAAGAAACAACTACTGCAGAAGATAATGAGAAGGAGGAGAAATAAATGGCAATCACAGCAGCTATGGTTAAAGAACTTAGGGAAAAAACTGGCGCAGGAATGATGGACTGTAAAAAGGCATTGGAAGCCAGCGGCGGTGACACAGAGAAAGCCATTGCTTGGCTAAGAGAAAAGGGATTGGCTAAAGCTCAAAAACGCGCTGACAGAGCTACTGCTGAAGGCTGGATAGGTTCTTATATCCATTCCAACGGCAAAATTGGAGTAATGATTGAACTAAAATGTGAAACAGATTTTGTAGCTAAAAGCGATCGTTTTCAACAACTGGCTAAAGACCTTGCTATGCAAGTAGCAGCAGCTAATCCTATTTGTTTAAAGCCAGAAGATTTGCCTCAAGACTTACTTGAAAAAGAAAAAGAAATTTATCTCAAACAAGCCAAGGAAGAAGGAAAACCAGATCATATTGCAGAAAAAATTGTCGAAGGACGTTTAAAAAAATATTATAAAGAGGTCTGTTTACTAGAACAGCCATTTATAAAAGACGATTCTAAGACCATAGCAGATCTTTTAAATGAAGCTGTAGTAGCTCTTGGAGAAAATATTCAAATAGGTAGGTTTGTAAGACTTAGCTTAGGAGAATAAAAAAGGGCCAACAATTGGCCCTTTTTTATTAAACATTAAGATAAACTTTTAATTAAAGGTAAAATATGAAATTTAAAAGAGTCTTACTAAAACTAAGTGGAGAAGCTCTAGCAGGAGACGAAAAATTTGGGATAGAGCCACACACTATTCAAGAAATTTGTGCAGAAATAGCAGAAGTAGCCAAGTCTGGCATTCAAGTAGCTCTTGTTATTGGGGGTGGGAATATTTTTAGAGGAGTTTCTGCTTCCTCTAAAGGCATGGACAGAGCATCTGCAGACTATATGGGGATGCTAGCCACTGTTATTAACGCTCTTGCAGTTCAAGATGCTTTAGAAAAAGCTGGCGTCCACACAAGAGTTATGACAGCGATCACTATGCGCGAGGTTGCCGAACCATATATTAGACGACGAGCAATCAGACATTTAGAAAAAGGACGCATTGTTATTTGTGCAGCAGGAACAGGCAACCCATATTTCACTACAGACACAGCTGCTGCTCTTCGAGCAATGGAATTAAAAGCAGATGCTATTTTAAAAGCCACAAAAGTAGACGGTGTTTACGATAAAGATCCCCTAAAATATTCTGATGCTAAAAAATTTGACTCTTTAACTTATATTGAAGTGTTACAACGTCGTTTAAAAGTAATGGACTCTACCGCTATTTCCATGTGCATGGACAATGACCTCCCAATAGTAGTGTTTAATCTTTTTGAAAAAGGGAATATATTTAAAGTATGTAAAGGAGACATAGTAGGAACCATAGTAAGAGGAAATTAAAAAACGTAATGCAGGGGAAATCTTGAGGAGGTGTCTTATGGAGCAGGTATTTAAAAGTGGAAAAGAAAAAATGAAGAAAGCAGTGGGTGTATTGGAAAAAGAATTAGCAAAATTGAGAACAGGACGTGCATCAACAGGTCTTGTAGAAAATTTAAAAGTAGATTACTATGGAACTCTTACCCCACTAAATCAATTGGCCTCTATCTCTATTCCAGACAGTAGAACAATTGCTATCCAGCCATGGGATAGAGGAGCCTTTTCAGAAATAGAAAAGGCTATTCAAAAATCTGATTTGGGATTAACTCCAGTCAATGACGGTAAAGTCATTAGGATAAACCTTCCTCCTCTCACAGAAGAACGAAGAAAAGAATTAGTAAAGCTAGCGAAAAAATATGGAGAAGAAGCTAAAATCGCAGTCCGTAATATTCGAAGAGAATTAAATGAAACTTTAAAAAAAATGAAAAATGAAAAAGAAATTACAGAAGATGACTTACATCGAGGTCAAGATGAAGTACAAAAATTAACTGACAAGTATATTGCCCAAATAGATGAAATCCTTGCAGACAAAGAAAAAGAAATAATGGAAATTTAATTTTTTATGGACAAAGAAGAAAAATTACCTGCTCACCTTGCTATTATCATGGATGGTAATGGCAGGTGGGCGAAAAAAAGAGGGCTATCCCGAACAGAAGGACATAAAGAAGGAGTTAAACGAGTAAAGGAAGTTATTGCTCATTGCTGTAAAATAGGTATTAAGTATTTAACTCTTTATACATTTTCTAAAGAAAACTGGAAAAGACCAAAAACAGAAATTTCAACTCTTTTTAACCTTTTAAGCGAACATTTAAAAAAAGAAGAGCCTTCTTTAAAAGAACAAGGCATAAAATTAAATATATTAGGAGAACTAGAGGATTTACCTCTTTTTACCAAAAAAATTATTCAACAAGTAATACGCAATACTTCTCAATGTAAAAAAATGACTTTAAATTTAGCCTTAAATTATTCAGGTCGAGAAGAAATTGTGCAAGCAGTACAAAAAATTATAAAACAAAACCTACCTCCGGAAAAAATAAATATAGAACTAATAAGCAAAAATTTATATACTACAGGCCAACCAGATCCTGATTTGATTATTAGAACTAGTGGAGAAATGCGCTTGTCAAACTTTCTTATTTTCCAGGCCGCCTACGCAGAACTATACTTTACTCCTGTATTATGGCCTGATTTTACTCCAGACCATTTAGATCAGGCCTTGTTAGAATATAGCAAAAGAGAAAGAAGATTTGGTGGTTTAGGTTCATGCTAAGCTCTCATCAAAAACGCCTTTGCACAGCTTTAATTTTATTGCCAGTTCTAGCTCTTATTATTTGGCAAAAAGGATTTTGGATAACAAGTGGTTTGATTATTATTTCTCTACTGGGCTTATTTGAATTTTATAATATCTTTTGGCAAGAAAAAAAATATCTTATTTTGAAAAGCACAGGGATTTTACTAGGAATTGGGATAATACTTATTCCTATAGAGATTTTTAGACATTTTGCTCCACTTGTAACCCTTATTTTATTTTGGTTATGTGCTTTAATCTTTTTAACTGACTTCGGATTAAAAGAAAAATATTCTTTCTCAGATGCTTTAATTCTTTTAGCCTCTTTTTACTACCTACCCTTAAATCTAAAAATTTTTCAAGACTTAACTTCTTTTGAAATTATCTTAGTATTAATTTCTGCTTTTGCCTCTGACACACTAGCTTATTATGCCGGATGTTTATGGGGAGATAAAAAAATATGGCCTAAAGTCAGCCCCAAAAAAACATGGATAGGAAGTTTAGGAGGACTCATAGGCTGTACTGCAATCAATATTTTAGCTGGTTTTTTTTGGGGCAAAAAAACAATTATTCTTTATATCCTTTTAGGTGTCTGTTTAAACCTTGCAGCTCAATTAGGTGATTTTTTTGAATCTGCTCTTAAAAGAAAATATAACATTAAAGATTCTGGAAATATCTTGCCAGGACATGGGGGAATTTTAGATAGGATTGATTCCTTATTATTCATACTACCTGTTTACTTTGGATTTAAATTTTTAGGACTATTTTAAACTATGGATTACATATCATCTTTAAATATAGACACCTCTTTGCCTCGCTCTGTAGTAATTTTAGGCTCTACTGGTTCTATTGGACAAAATACACTAAATGTCATCTCACATCACCCTGAAAAATTTAAAGTAATTGGACTAGCGTGTGCAACAAATATTCAACTTCTAGCCTCACAAATTAATAAATTTAGGCCCAAGTATGTAGCTGTTTTAAATAAAGATGTAGGAACTAAACTAAAATCTTTGTGCTCCACATATATCCCTAAAATATTATGGGGAACACAAGGGTATCAAAAAATAGCTAGCTTATCAGAAGCAAATGTAATTGTTTCTGCTATGGTAGGAGCAGCAGGACTTTTACCTACCATAGCTGCTGCTAAAAAAAGTAAAATTATTCTCTTGGCTAATAAAGAATCGCTAGTGTTAGCAGGACAACTTTTACGCTCTATTTTAAAACAGACTAACGGAGTAATTTTACCTATAGATTCAGAACACAATGCAATTTTTCAGGTTATTCACGGAAAATTTCAACATATTAAAAAAATTATCCTAACTGCTTCTGGAGGGCCTTTTTTAGGTAAAACAAAAAAAGAATTAAAAAATATAACTCCAGAGCAGGCTTTAAATCATCCCAATTGGTCAATGGGAGCCAAAATATCTGTGGATTCTGCAACTCTAATGAACAAAGGCTTAGAAATTATAGAGGCACATTATTTATTTGGACTTCCTTTAGAAAAAATTAAAGTAATTGTTCATCCTCAAAGTATTGTTCATTCTCTAGTAGAATTTATAGATGGCTCACATTTAGCCCAATTAGGCATTGCAGATATGCAAATACCTATTTCTTATTGTCTTGCCTATCCCGAGAGGATCAACTTATCCTACTTACCTAAGTTAGACTTAACTGAAATAGCTAATCTTACTTTTCAAAAACCAGATGAAACAAATTTCCCTTGTCTTCAAATTGCAAAACAGGCTTTAAAATTAGGACAAGCTGCATGTATAGCCTTAAATGCAGCTAATGAACTTGCTGTAGAAATGTTTTTAAATAAAAAAATAGGCTTCTTAGATATTCCCAAGATATTAAAAAAAGTACTAGACAGTAGCCCAGACATGACTATTGATTCTGTGGAAACCATTTTAGAGTTAGATAAAAAGATAAGAAAAATAACCCTAAACCTTGTAGAGAAGATAAAATGATTGGAATTTTTGCAGTTATTATTGTCTTAGCCTTACTTATTTTTTTTCACGAATTAGGTCATTTTTTAGTAGCTAAGATGTTTAAAATGGGAGTATCTATCTTTTCTTTAGGATTTGGACCAAAATTAATAGGGATAAAAAAAGGAAATACTGATTACCGCATCTCTGCTATTCCTTTAGGCGGATATGTAAAATTAGTAGGAGAAAAACCAGATGAACCAATAGAACCACCTTTTACCAAGCAAGAAAGTTTTGCGCTAAGACCAGCTTGGCAACGTATTTTAGTCGTCTTAGCTGGTCCTCTATTTAATTTTGTTCTAGCTTGGTTTATTTTTTGGGGACTATTTTTCACTCAAGGAAAATTACAAATATTACCTTCTATTGGAAAAGTAATCCAAAACTCTCCAGCTGAAACTGCTGGTTTAAAACCAGGCGACTTAATTTTAAAGGTAAACAACACCCCTATATCTACTTGGGAAGAACTAGTTAAAATTGTAAAAGAAAATCAAGAAAAACCATTAAGCTTAACCATTCAGCGAGGGAAATATGTCTATTCTCTAACAGTTACTCCAGAGATTAAAACAGTAAAAAATATATTCGGAGAAACCATAAAAACACCTCAAATAGGAATTGTTGCCGGAAATAATTTTAAAACTTATAAACTAGATTTTTTTACCTCCAGCATAGAGGGTCTTGTCCATACTTTTAATCTAACCAAGCTAACAGTAATAGGAATCGTAAAGCTAATAGAGCGTATTTTACCCCTTGAAACTATTGGAGGTCCAATAACCATTGCAAAGTTAGTAAGTGATCAAGCACAATATGGAATCATCAACCTTTTAAACCTTGTAGCACTTTTAAGTATTAATTTAGGTTTATTAAACCTTCTGCCTATCCCAGTTTTAGATGGCGGTCATATTTTATTTTATGGACTAGAAATTATTTTACGCAGGCCACTAAGTGAAAAGGTACAGCAAATAAGTATAAAAATAGGATTAACTATTCTCTTCTCATTAATGGGACTTGCGATTTACAATGACATCATGCGAATCATTAAATAATAAAAAATATCTACTAGTTTTAAACGGAGTTGAAGACTATCTACAAGTAGTCTTAGGAACCAAAGACCGTTTATTATGGGCATGGCAAGCTTTTACATTTCAAAAAGGCATGCTTTTTTTAGGTCCACAACTAGAATATCTATTTTCAAGCCTTGCTATTTCTCCTAATCAGTTAAAATCTATTGTCTTGGTAAGTGGTCCTGGATCTTTTACTGGGCTTAGACTAACTTTTGCTCATGCCTATGGTCTAGCCCTTGGGGCTCAAGTTCCTCTTGGTAGTATAGAATATTTACCCTTAGTTGCTAAAAGTATACCCCTTAAAAAAGAAATTTGGGTTCTAACCTATTCTAGACAAAAAGAGGTTTATATCCAGGGATTTGATTCGAAAAAATCTCCTCTTACACCTCCAAAAGCGATAAATTTATCTCAGGCACAAGAAATCTTAAAAAAAAGACCATCAGATATAATTCTAACAGGAAGTGGCTTGAGAAAACATCCACAAATACTCTCGTGGGGCTTTACTACGTTAGAAGAAACATTTGATACCCCTCTACCACAAGTGCTTTTAAAAGAAGCCTTTTGCGCGAAATCTAGTTCAAACGCTCCCCTCCCAATATATCTACGAGCCTCTAATGCTGAAGACAATCTTGAAAAAATTATTCAGCAAACAGGTCTCTCTCTTAAGGAAGCTCAAAAAAAACTTTTCTCTGGGTCCAAAATAAGTTAAAAGCCTTAATAGCTAAATTTTTTAAAGTATAAAACAATGAATAAAAAAAAGAAACAACTAACTCCAAGTCTAGAAGACTACCTAGAAACAATTTTTCATTTAGAAAACACCTATTCTTCTGCCCAGGCCAAGGATATTGCTTCTAATTTAGGAGTAAAAAGAGCTTCTGTGACAGGAGCCCTACGAGCCTTAGCTGCCAAAGGATTAATTAACTATGAGCCATATAGTAAGATCACGCTAACCCCCGAAGGCTTTAGACAAGCTACACGTATAGTACACCGTCATAAAGTATTAGCAGAATTTTTAGAAAATTTCCTCTGTTTAAACCGCAAGCAGGCAGAAGAAAATGCTTGCCGCTTAGAACATCACATAGATGATTTAACCTTGGAAAGATTAATAGATTTTATTGAGTTTATTCAAAAATGTCCTAGAACAGGTAAATCCTGGATAAAAGCCCTCCAAAATCATTGTCATAAGGCAGGCAATTGTTCTGTCTGTAAAAAATGTCTTCAAAAAGCTCTTGAAGAATTTGAAGAAAAAATTTCCTCCTAAAGTTTTTCTTTAACCAACCGATATATAAAGTAACTCAAGGGCAGGGAAGCCCACAAAAAAACTTCAAGGAGGAAGATTATGGCTCTAGTCATTAATCACAACCTAATGGCCATGAATGCGGCCAGGAATTTAGGTGTAGCTTATGGGAGATTAAGTGTATCTACTAGAAGGCTGTCCTCAGGACTTCGTGTAGGTACTGCTGCTGACGATGCTGCTGGTTTGGCAATTAGAGAGCTTATGCGCGCAGATATTGCCGCTCTAAACCAAGGTATTAGAAATGCGAATGACGCTATTTCTTTAATTCAAACTGCAGACGGTGCTTTACAAGTTATCGATGAAAAGCTCATTCGTATGAAAGAACTAGCAGAACAGGCAGCTACTGGTACTTATACATCAGACCAAAGGCTTATCATTGATTCTGAATATCAAGCAATGGCCTCAGAAATTACCAGAATTGCCAATGCTACTGACTTCAATGGTATTTACCTATTAAATGGAAATTTATCTTCTAGTGCTGTTAACCCTGCTTCGTGGGGTGCAGATCACAGTGGTAGTGGCCTAGTGTCAACAGGACCATTAAAGGTTCACTTTGGAAGTGGTAACGACTCTGCAGAAGATTACTATTATATTGCTATAGGAAATGCTACTGCTTCTGCTTTTGGCTTGGGTAATAATGCTGCAACTAGTTCTGCAGGCTACACAATTTCTACTCAATCAGCAGCTCAAAATGCATTAGAGGCAATCAACGCAGCTATAATTTCTAAGGACAAAATCAGAGCATCGCTTGGTGCCCTTCAAAATAGGCTTCAAAATACTGTAACAAACTTACAAATCCAGGCAGAAAACTTACAGGCTGCTGAATCACGAATTTCAGATGTAGACGTGGCAACAGAAATGACCAACTTTGTGCGTAACCAAATTCTTACTCAATCTGCAGTAGCAATGTTAGCCCAGGCCAATGCTTTACCTAGAATGGCTTTACAACTTATCAGTGGATAATAATCTCTTAACCCTACTAAAAAATAAAGGCCGGGCTAATAATGCTCGGCCTTTATTTTTTTTACGGAATATTTTTTGCAAAAAATAATTTTAAAAGAAATTTTTTCCTAATCGAGGAAACATTATGACAGACATAGCTAATGATTATCTTATCTCGGGCCAAATTCACTTTACAGGTCTCGGCTCAGGTACTGATTTTGATACAATGATCCAAAAATTAATTGAAATAGAAAAAAATCAACATGTAACTCCCCTAGAAGATTGGAAAAAAACATGGGAAGACAAAGTCAGTGCCTTTCAAGAATTAAATACTGCTATGTTAAATTTAGAAAATACGTTAGAATCAATGGATAGCATAAAAGAATTTTTTATAAAAACTGCCACTTCTACAGACACAGATATTCTAACCGCAACCGCAAGTAGCGACGCACAGGAAGGGACTCATTCCATAGAAATTAATCAATTAGCTCAAAATGATATTTTAATCAGCCAAAATTATTTTTCTTCAGAAGATGCTGTTATAAATAATACTGGTTCTGATGAAACATTTAGCTATACTTATAACGGGAACAATGTAAGTTTAAATGTTCCAGATGGGACTACTCTTTCTGCCTTTGTTAGCATGATAAACAATGATGCAGACAATCCAGGCATAAAAGCTTCTATAATAAAAAAAGCAGACGGACAATTCCATCTTCAGCTTGCTGGTTTAGATTTAGGTAGTTCTTATTCTATAACTATTAGCGCAGGCCCAAGTAGTTTTGATGCAGACAGTAGTAGTTCTGTTACTAATGCGGATTTTTATCACACTCAAACAGCCCAAAACGCTCAAATAAAAGTAGATGGCTTTCCTAACGATGGTACTTGGATAGAACGAGATACAAACAGTATTGATGATGTGATTACAGGAGTGACTTTAAACTTAAAAAGTACAGGAACAGTGCAAGTTACTATATCCAATGATACTGAAGCAATTAAAGAACAAATTAAGACTTTTATTGAGCAATTCAATAAAGTTGTTTCTCTTATTAGAGAACAAACAAAAGTCACTAAAACAACTAACAATAAAGTAGAAGGGTCTATTCTTACCGGAAACTATGGGCTTCAGATTATACAACAAAGGTTAAAAACCTTACTAGCTGGGGTTGGCATAGGATTTGATCGCAATGAAGATCCATATCCTTCTTTATCTAATATTGGCATCACTACAGATGCAGATGAAGGATCTCCTACTTTAGGAGAACTTAAAATAGATGAAGAAAAGCTTGATGATGCCCTTTCTACAAATGCTCAGGCTGTAGCTGAAATATTTAGCGCAGATTATGTACCTGCTACCTCTTCCTCTGATTTCAAGTATTATTCCCATATTGATGGAGTCACCAAAGGTGGAAAATATACTGTAGAGTATACTGTAAGTGGAGGTAGTATCACTTCTGCGAAGATAGATGGATATGATGCAGGCATAGATGGAAACATTATAACCTCAAAAGAAGGAGATTCTAAAGGTCTTGCTATACAAATAGACAATCTTTCTGATGGGACTTATAGTGGGACTATTCGCTTAAAATACGGGAAAACTCTAGAGTTAAGAGATGAACTTGATGAACTAACAGATAGTTATGATGGAACTTTAAATGTACTAAAAGATAACTATAATGAAATTATAGAAGACATAGAGAAAAAAATTAGTTGGGAACAAAAAAGAATAGATAGATATGAACGGGATCTGCGACAAAGATTCGCAAGATTAGAAGCTCTTTTGGGATATTATAATTCATTAGATGCCCAATTGTCATCTCAAATTGCATCCTTAAAAGCAGGAACTAAATAGTGAGGAGGGAAAAATTATATGCAGGCAGTACAAGCATATTTAAACACCAAAGTATCTACAGCATCTCAAAAAGATTTAGTTGTTCTCATATTTGAGAGCGCCATCAGATACTTAAAACAAGCTAAAGAAAAAATAAAAGAAAAAGACTATGCCCAAAAAGGTATTCTCATTTCTAAGGCATTAGATTGTATTGCAGAATTAGACGCTAGTTTAAATATGGAAAAAGGTGGAGATATAGCTAAAAATCTCCACGCTCTTTATTTTTATTGTCAAACCAGACTACTTCAAGCTAATATGAACTTAGATCCTAAAAAAATAGATGAAGTCATTTCTATATTACAACAAATTGGAACAGCCTTTGCGGAAATTAAAAATTCTTCTGCTTAATTCTTTTAAGTAAATTTTAGTATCATCTATAAATTGACATATTTTTATTCTCTGAGTAATTCCTAAAAATTATTACTAAAAAGTTTTAAGTGACACTTAAATGTCTTATAATAAAATAATTTTTTATTTTTATCTTCTTAGCGTTATACTTAGTGGATGTATACTTTCCCCAAATTTACCTCCAAGAGAAACAACTATCCCTCCCAAAAATTATTTAAATTCTAATTCAACTTCTTTTTATTGCCCAACAGAATGGTGGAAAATCTTTTCTGACAATTATCTAAACTCCTTAATAAAGACCTCTCTTCTAAAGAATTTTGATCTAAAGCAATCAATGTTGACCCTAATACAATTAAAAAAACAACTAGATATAGAAAAGGCAAGCCTATATCCTAATATAAACTTAGAAGGCAAAATACAACGAGAGGGCAAATATCTCCAAAATGTATTAGGAGAAAAATATTACTCCCTAACAAATACTTATTCTGCCTTTTTAATAACTTCTTATGAATTAGATTTATTTCAAAAATTATCTGCCCAAAGAGTTGCTGCGTGGATGCAAGTTCTGGAAAATCAACACTATTTAAAATCATTCAAACAAAGTCTGATCTCATCTCTGGTAAACTTGTACCTTCAACTAAGTTTTGAACAAAATAAAATAGATATTTATAAAAAAATATTAAAATTAGAAGAAAAAAATCTTCTTTACCTAGAAAAATCGTATAATCAAGGATATGCTAATTTAGCTGACATTCTTGCTCAAAAACAAATAATAGAAAACTTAAAAAACACTATTTTAGAAAGTAAAAAACACTTTCAAGACATAGAGTATCAAATATGTAGTTTAATGGGAAAATATCCTCAACATATCTATTTTTCTTCTTGGCACAAATTTTCTAAAACAAAATTAAAAGTCAATCCAGGTCTTCCTAGCTTACTGTTAAAATCCAGACCAGATATCCTCGCTAAGGAAAATAAATTAAAAAAACTTGAAACAAAAGTTAAAGTAGCAAGAAGGGCAAGATTCCCTAAAATAACTCTTACTGGTCAATTTGGTTATGCTAGTACGGAATTACAAAACCTTTTTACCCCGACTAATGCTCTTTTTCGCTTGGCAGCAGGAATCCTTCAGCCAATTTTTCAGGCAGGAAAACTGAAAAAACAAGAAGATATTGCTATTTTAGAATTCCAAAAAGCAGAAATTGATTATGCAAAAACAATTTTAACTGCATTTAAAGAAGTAGAATTAGCCTTATTTTTAAGACAAGTGATAGACCAACAAGAAAAACATTTCTCTAATATTTTAAAATTAAAACAAAAAAAACTACAATTAACACAATATAAATATTCTCAAGGACAAATATCTTTTTTAGAACTAAACCATGCTAAAAAAGAATTTTTAGAAGCACTTTTAAATAAAGAAAAAATACATTTAAATTCTTTGCTAAATCAAGTAAACTTAATAAAAGCACTAGGGGGAAACTGGGGCTAAACAAATGATTTTATCAATGAAAAATAAAGTTCTATTCAATGCTATTATAATTATTCTAATTTTATTGTTTGCAACGTTTGGATTTAAATTCCTCGCTAATCAAAAAAAACATCCAAACCCGATCCAAACTCTATCTCAAATTCCTGTGGTACAAACTCAAATAGTGAGAACACAAACAGAACAAATCATTTTTTCTGCTCAAGGCACTGTAGAGGCAAGAGAGGTAGCCTCTTTAGTCCCTCAAGTAGGAGGGAAAGTCATTTTTATATCTAAATCTCTCAATCCAGGAGCAATAGTAAGACCTAACCAACTTTTACTAAAAATAGACCCTGCTTCTTATAAAATTGCTCTTAAACAAGCCAAAGCTTCTGTTATAGAGGCAAAAGCTAATCTGACTTTGGTACAATCTAAAGCCACAGAAGCTATTTGGGCTTGGCAACTAGAACACAAAGGATCTCCTCCCCCATTAGTTGCTAAAGAACCACAATTAAAACAAGCAGAGGCTAAACTTGCCCAAGCAAAGGCATCCTTAGAGCAGGCAGAGCTTAATTTAAAAAGAACATCTCTATATGCTCCTTTTAAAGCAAGAGTAATAGAACGGAAGATAGGCTTAGGTCAATATATCTCTCCTGGACAAACAGTTGCCACATTATATAAAATAGACAACCTTGAGGTAAAAGTTCCTATAGAACAAAACAAATTAAAATGGATAACCCCTATAAAAACGAAAGTAAAAATTATAGATCCTAATACGCAAAATACATGGGAAGGAAAATTTGTACGTATTTCAGCAAATATAGATACAAGCACTAGGCTCTTGTATATTTATGTAAAAGTATTTAACAGTAAAAATCTTTTTCCAGGATCATTTGTAAAAGTAAAGTTCTACGGTAAAAATGTACTTAATGTATGTTGGATCCCTGAAAAAGCTTTGCACGACTTTAACACTATTTGGGTTGTAAAAAATAACAAAATATATTTTAAAAAAGTTCAAGCTTTGATTAGAAAAGAAAATAAAGTCTTAGTGCATGGATTAAAAGATAAAGATGAAATTATTATTTCTCCTCTAGGAGAGGTAAAACAGGGATTAACTGTAAAAATAATTAAATAAACAAATGAAAAAAATAATTAGCTGGTTTACAGAAAATCACGTTGCTTCTAATCTTTTAATGTTTTTTCTCCTAATAGGGGGTATTATTTATTCCCTGGGAATGAAGGTGGAAATATTTCCTGAAGTTAGTCTAGATAAGATAAGTATTAGTGTTGAATATCCTGGAGCTTCTCCAGAAGAAGTAGAAGAAGGTATTATCCTGCCTATAGAAGAAGCAATTTCTGGTTTATCTGGAGTTAAGGAAATAGATTCTACAGCTTCTGAGGGTTTTGCTTCTATTTTAGTAGAAGTATTAAAAGGATGGGATACTAGTGCATTATATGATGATATTAAGTCAGAAGTAGATAGACTTACTACTCTCCCAGATAAAGCCAAAGAACCTGTCATTCAACGCATTATACGTAAGAGCCAAGTATTGGATATAGCTGTTTATGGAAATGTTTCTGAAAAAATATTAAAAAAATTCGCCCAAAAAATAAAAGACGAAATCACCTCTTTACCTGAAGTAAGTTTAGCCAGGCTTGATGGAGTGCGCGAAAATGAAATTCATATAGAGCTTAACCCAGTTACTTTGCGTAAATATCATCTCAGCTTAACTGAAATCGCCCACAAAGTAGCCTTATACAGCAAAGATGTACCCTTAGGACGGATTAAAGATCCTGCTGGAGAAGTTATCTTACGTCTAAAAGCAAAACGCTATACAAAAAATGATTTTGCTCAAATTCCAATTCTTACCAAAACAGATGGAAGTATTGTCTATCTTAAAGATATTGCAAAAATTAAGGACACATTTGAAGACATAGATGCAAAAGTATTGTTCCAAGGAGTTCCTACAGCCCTTATCGAAGTATTTAGAATTGGAGATCAAAACGCCTTAAAAGTAGCTAAAGCTGTTCATTCTTACGTAAATAAAATAAGAAAAACTCTTCCTCCCAATATTAAAATTCAAATCTATAACGATAGTTCAAAACTCTTAAAAAGCAGGCTTAATCTTTTATTAAAAAACATGGCTTATGGCCTTATTTTAGTAAGTGTTGTATTAGGATTATTTTTAGAGCTGAAGTTAGCTTTCTGGGTTACCTTAGGTATACCTATTTCCTTTGCAGGAGCTACCATGTTTCTACCTGCGGTAGATGTATCTATTAATATGATATCTCTTTTTGCCTTTATTATGGTTTTAGGAATAGTAGTAGACGATGCAATTGTAATTGGAGAAAATATTTATACTAAATATCAAAAAGGAAAACCACCTTTTTTGGCCTGTGTAAATGGTGCATCTGAAGTTGGCAGGCCTGTTATTTTCTCTGTACTCACAACTATTGCAGCCTTTACTCCTTTACTTTTAGGCAGTGGACAAATGGGTAAATTCATGCGCAATATACCTTTAGTGGTGAACTTAGTTTTAGCGGCATCACTCATAGAAGCCCTATTAGTTTTACCTTGTCATCTACACTCATCTTTAAAGAACAAAAAGCCATCTAAACCCAAACTCTTACCTAGACTTTTAGAAAAATTTATAAATGGACCATATGCCAAAACTCTAAATCTATGCCTAAAGTATCGCTATATTACCCTGACAGCTGTTATAGCTATATTAATTTTGTCCTTTGGGATTATAAAAGGAGGTATTATAAAGTTTACTTTTTTCCCAAAAGTAGAATCAGACTTTTTAACCTGTAATCTCACTCTACCACCTGGAACACCTGTGGAATATACAAAAAAAATTATTAAAAAAATTGAATATGCTTTAAATAAAATTATTGAAGAAGAAGATGCAAAGCGACCTAAAGATGCTCCTTCTCTTTTAAAATATACTTTAAGTCTAGTAGGTTTTCAGATGTCTCCTCATGAGACGAGTATGGTTACTACTCAAAGTGGAGGTAATGTGGGCCAAATATTTGCCGAACTTTTAAGCAATGAAGAAAGAACAATAAAGGCCAATTACCTAGTGAAACGTTGGAGAAAAGAAGTAGGCAATATACCAGGAGCAGAGGAGCTAACCTTTTCTAGTGATCTATTTTCTTTTGGCAAACCACTTGCAATAGATATTTCACACCCCAATTATAAACTACTTAATCAAATCTCTCTTCAACTCCAAAAAGAGTTAAAAAAGATACCAGGGGTATTTGATATAAGTGATAGTTTTATTCCTGGTAAAAAAGAAATTTATATACGCCTAAAACCAAATGCACTAAATCTTGGTTTTACTACAGATTATATTGCCCAAGAAGTTCGAGCTGCATTTCATGGCTTAGAAGCCCTTTCTTTCCAACGAGGCAAGGATGAAGTAAAGGTAAAGGTCATGCTTCCAGAAAAAGAAAGGCACTCTCTTGATTCTCTAAATCTATTATGGCTAAAAACTAATACAGGACAATTTATCCCTCTATCTAATGTAGCTGACTTAGAATTGACTCAAGGATATTCACGCATAAGCCGTCAAAATAGACAACGTATAGTTAGTGTGTATGCAGATATTGATGAAACAAAAGCAAATGCAAATGAAATTAGAAATTATTTAAAAACACGCATTCTCCCTCATCTTCAAAAGCTTTATCCTAGCCTAAATTGGAATTGGGCAGGAGAAGGGAAAGAACAAAAAGAATCTCTTCGAGATATTTTTCAAGGCTTTAGCTTAGCCCTTTTACTTATTTATATCTTGCTTGCTGTACCACTACGCTCTTATGTTCAGCCCTTAGTCATAATGTTATCTATTCCTTTTAGTATCTTAGGGGCAATCCTAGGACATCTTATTTTAGGATTTAATCTAAGTATTTTAAGTTTGTTCGGCATTGTAGGGTTAGCAGGTGTCGCTGTAAACGACGCTTTAGTGTTAATGGATGCTGCCAATATGCTAAGAACACAAGGAAAATCTCCTTTTGAGGCAGCCTTTAATGCAGGAAAACTTCGCTTTAGAGCAGTCCTATTAACCTCTCTTACCACTTTTGCAGGTCTTATGCCAATGATTATGGAAAAAAGCCTACAGGCTCAATTTTTAATCCCAATGGCAATTAGTCTAGGGTTTGGAATTTTACTAGCAACCTTTATTACCCTCCTAATCATTCCTTGTGGATATGTCATCTTATTTGATTTAATTTCTTTAAAACACAAACAATTCTAATATTTTTCTAAAATATTTTGTACAGCCTTACCTATTGCCTCTGCTGAACGTTTGATAGTTTCTTCAGGAACGCAGAAAGCAAATCTCACATATCCGGGAAATCCAAAACCTTTCCCAGGCACAGCCAAGACATTCTCTTTAAGCAAAGCAGTAATAAAATCATCTTCCTGCTTATTTGGAGCTTTAGGAAAAAAATAAAAACCACCTTTTGGCCAAGTAAATTCTAAACCTGCTTGTTCCAAAATTTGTCCCATCAATTGTCTTCTTTTTTGATACACACTTATATCTACTAGACTTCCTAAACCTGCTAAAAGCAAATATTGACCTATTATTGGAGCATTAACAAAGCCTAAAATACGATTAGTCAAAACCAGTCCAGCTAACAGTTCTTGTTTATTTGGCATATCTGGATTTACCAAAACATAACCAACTCTCTCTCCTGCCAAGCCTAGGCTTTTAGAAAACGAGCTAACTACAACGCTAAATTCATAAAATTTTAAAATAGAAGGCACTTCCACTCCATCATAAACCAAAAACCTATATGGTTCATCTGCTACCAAAAAAATAGGTTTCCCAAATTTTTGGCTTTTCTTTCTTAGCAAATCTGCAATCTCTTTTATCTCTTGCTCAGAATAAACTTGACCACTTGGGTTATTAGGCGAGTTTAAAATTATCGCTCTTGTTTTCTCCCCAATAGCCTGGTCTAATGCACCTAAATCTAAAGAAAAATCTGGCTCTTTAGTTTTAACTACCTTTAATATTCCATTGTGATTTTCAGCATAAAACCCGTACTCTACAAAAAAAGGAGCAAAGGCTACGACTTCATCCTTAGGCTCCAATATGGCCCTAAATAAAGCATTGATCCCTCCAGCAGCCCCACAAGTTATAATTACTTCTTCTCTGGAAATAGAAACCCCTTGTTCTTTGGAAAGAAATAAAGCTAATTTTTCCCTCAACTGAGGTAAACCTGCATTTGGCATATAACCTAAAGCTAATGGTTTAGATGACAATTCCTTAAGTTTGACAAACTCATTGATTATTGAAGATGGTGGAGGTAAATCAGGATTACCAAGACTAAAATCAAATACCTTATCCGCCCCAAATTCTTTTTTTAATTCTGCTCCCTTTTCAAACATTTTTCTAATCCAGGAAGACCTTTGTAGATATGTCTTAACCTGAGTATTTAAAAGCATATTTTCCCCCTTTTTTAAGGAATACTTATTCCCTGTTTTTTATATTCATTAAGTTTATTTCTAAGAGTACGCACCGAAATCCCCAAAAGCTGAGAGGCTTGAGTTCTATTGCCTCCTGTAAGTTTTAAACTCTTTAAAATCATTCTTTTCTCCATCTCTGCCAAAGATAACACTTCTTCTAAAGAATCTTCTCTTTCTGTTTCTTGGTTTTCTTCTATTTGTAAGTGATCATATTTACCATCTAATAAAAAGTGCTCAACTTTTATTTCTTTACCTTGAGCCAACAACACTGCCCTTTCCATTAAATTCTGTAGTTCCCGAACATTCCCTGGCCATGAGTGTTCACGCAACCAATTTTTGGCTTGCTCTGAAATAATTTTAAAAGGCAGTTTGTAATCTCTACAAAACTTAGCAATAAAAAAATCAGCCAATAAAATTATATCTTCACCTCGCTCTCTTAATGGCGGAATTTTTAAAGGAATAACATTTAAACGATAAAACAGATCCTCACGAAATTTATTTTCTTTTACTTGTTTTTCTATATCTCTATTGGTTGTAGCAATTACTCTTACATCTATCTTTATGGTTTCTGTTCCTCCAACTCTATCAAATTCTTCTTCTTGTAACACTCTTAAAAGCTTAGCTTGTAGATTAATATCCATTTCTGTAATTTCGTCTAATAAAATTGTTCCATGATGAGCTAGTTCAAATTTACCAAGTTTTTTAGAAATTGCTCCAGTAAAAGCCCCCTTTTCATGTCCAAATAATTCACTTTCCAATAAATGCTCTGGCAGAGCTGCACAATTTACTGCTATAAAAGCCCCCTTACGGCCACTTTCACGATGAATAAACCTAGCAAAAAGCTCTTTTCCTGTTCCTGACTCTCCGGAAATTAAAACAGAGGCTTTAGATTTAGCTATTCTTTTTGCAAGAGCAAGGGTAGCCTGAATTGACGGATGATTTCCTATGATTTCTCTAAAATTACTTTCTGACGTAAAATCAGAAATAGATGATCGTGAATCATGAGTTAAAGAATCTAAGACTATTTCTAATTTTTCAAAATTTAAAGGAGCAAGCCAGTAATCTTTAACTCCCATTTCCATAATTTTTTTTGCTTCTTCAGCACTACCTCTTTCAGTAAACACATAAACAGGAATAGAAAAAGATTTTTCCTCTAGCCACTCCATTAAATTTTCCACGCGAAATCCAGGTAAACTTACTTGGGCAAAAATTATTAACACATCTTCATTTTCCAAAATCTTTTTGGCAGCAGATAAATTGTCTGCCAATACCAGGGTAAATCCTTTTTCCTGTAAACAAGCATAAAAAGACGTTATTTGTTCTGGACGAGAAATAAATAAAATTCTTTTAGCCATTTCAACTTCTTATCTATTTCTTCAAGTCTTTTCAACTAAGAATACAACCTTTCCTTAGATTACTTTGTTTTAAAAACTAACATTTCTTCACCTTAAAAACCACTTTCTCTTCTAACCTGTAGGCTGATAACAGTTATTAATCCGAATTCATCCCCTTCTCCAAATTTGAGATCGCTATGAAAATTGAAGAAATCAGAAGAAGAAGTTGACAAACTTTAAAATTTAAACTTTTAGACAAAAATCTTTACGGAAAAATAAGTTTAGGTTAGACAAGAAAAATGTATTGGTTTTAAAAAATTAAATTTTTAAACAAGAGGGGGCTTTTTATGTTTAGTGGATTTATGCTCTTATTAGGATTATTTACCGTAGGTCTTATTATTACAGAACTTAAATTAACCTCCCAAAAATAACAAAAGACAAAAAATTTTCCGCCCTTAGCTCAGCTGGATAGAGCGTCGGACTTCGAATCCGCAGGTCGGGGGTTCGAATCCCTCAGGGCGGGCCATTTTTAGATTAAGCGGCTTTAAGCCGCTTTTTTAATATTTTTGGCTTGCTAGGAAGTTCAGGTTTTGGTAATGCCAGCTTAATTTTGAGCATTTGATCTTTAGTTTTATATGAAGAGGAGTAAGCCTTGATAAAAATAGAACATGTGCACAAATGGTTTGGAGAGAATCACGTTTTAAAAGACATTAACTTACATATTAAAAAAGGGGAAGTTGTTGTTATCTGTGGTCCAAGTGGTTCAGGAAAAAGCACACTAATTAGATGTATTAATAGATTAGAGCCAATTCAAAAAGGAAAAATCTTGGTAAATAATGTAGACGTAAACTCCCCTAAAACCAATCTCACAGCCTTAAGAGCAGAAATCGGATTTGTTTTCCAACAATTCAACCTTTACCCTCACATGACCGTCTTAGAAAACATTACGTTAGCTCCTATTTTAGTAAGAAGAATGGATCCCAAACAAGCAGAAGAACTGGCAATGGAACTTTTACATAAAGTGAATATTCCAGACAAAGCCAATGCCTATCCGCCTCAACTTTCAGGAGGACAACAGCAAAGAGTGGCCATTGCTAGAGGCCTAGCCATGAAGCCCAAAATAATGCTATTTGATGAGCCAACGTCAGCTCTTGATCCAGAAATGATTAATGAAGTCTTAGACGTAATGAAAGGATTGGCTAGAGAGGGTATGACCATGGTAGTAGTAACTCATGAAATGGGATTTGCCAAAGAAGTAGCCGACAGAGTTATATTTATGGATGAAGGCACATTAATAGAAGAAAATACCCCTCAAGAATTCTTTAACAATCCCAAAAACGAACGCACAAAATTATTTTTAAGTAAAATACTTAGCCATTAGCTAAGTATAATAAAATCCAAAAAGGGAGGAAAGATTATGTTTAAGTTCAAGGCACTGTTTATAGGGTTGCTTGGCATTTTACTGTTTGCCCAGTTTGCCTTTGCTGGCCCTACTTATGAAAGGGTTATGAAAACAAAAGTTATTAGAGCAGGCATTATGACAGATTCTATACCTGGAGCCTTTTATAACGATAAAGGAGAATGGGTAGGTTTTGATGTAGATATTGCTGAAGCAATTGCTAAAAGACTTGGCTGCAAGTTAGAACGGGTTGCAGTTAACAACAAAACAAGAATAGCCTTTGTCCAACAAGGCCGTATAGATATGTCTGTAGCTAATATGACTCATAAAAGAGAAAGAGATAAATCCATTGATTTCTCTATTACTTATTTTTTTGATGGGCAAAAATTTTTAGCCAAAAAAGGCAAATACACTAAATGGGAAGATTTTGTAGGTAAAAAAATCGCTGTACAACAGGGAACTACCTCAGAAATTAATGTTAAAAATCTACTCAAAAAACTTGGTGATCCAAATTATGAGAAAAATGTCATCTCCTTTCAAAAAGAATCTGAATGCTTTCAAGCTTTAAAAATGGATAGAGTTGCTGCTTGGTCAACTGACTCTACTATCCTACTTGGATACGCAGCTAAAGAACCTGGAAAATATGAATTAGTTGGAGACTTTTTTAGCGATGAACCCTATGGCATTGGCTTACCTGAAAATGACTCAGATTGGAGAGATGCTATTAATTTTACCTTACAGGATATGTGGAAAGACGGAACTTATATGAAAATTTATAATAAGTGGTATGGCCCCAATACGCCTTATTATTTTCCTTTAACTCGCTCTATTGAAATGTGGCCCTAAATCTTAAACTTCAAAGGGTCTAGGGATACCTAGGCCCTTTTTTATTTTTTTATATTTACATACATTTCTAACAGTGGAAAATATTATGTGGAGATATGTTTTAGAAAAAAATTGGACTCAAAATCTTATTCTAATCTTCTTTGGCCTTATAATGGTCTATTATTGGGGTTTTGTCTTTGATTTTGGCTATAAGTTTGATTGGTCTGTTCTATATACAGTCAATGAAACTTATGGAGAAAATCTGGGCTTTTACTTAATTAAAGGCCTAAAACTTACTGTTGAAATTTCTTTATGGAGTTCTGCCTTTGCTTTATTGTTAGGAGTTGTTTTTGGGTTAGGGCGGCTCTCTTCTTTCAAACCCTATTATTATTTTTCCACAGTTTATGTGGAATTTTTTCGTAATACCCCTTTATTGGTTCAACTCTTTTTCTGGTATTTTGCCCTACCCCAAGGATTACCTGAAAGTTGGCGTCAATTTCTATTCTCTCAAAACTACGAATTTTTAAGTGCTACGTTAGGTCTTTCAATTTATACTGGCGCATTTATGGCAGAAATCATCCGGGCAGGTATTCAATCTATTCCTAAAGGACTCTTAGAGGCTGCGTACTCCTCTGGACTTTCTTATTTTCAAATTTTAAGAAAAATTATCTTACCTTTAGCCTTTAGAGCCATTATCCCTCCTTTAGGGAGCGAATTTCTAAATAACATGAAAAACTCATCTTTAGCTATGGTAGTAGGAGTTCCTGAACTCTGCTGGCAATCCCAACAAATAGAATCTCTTACCTTTAGAGGTTTTGAAGCTACTACCGCAGCTACCTTTATTTATCTTTCACTATCTCTAACTATATCTGGTATCCTAAATCTAATAAATGCCAAACTCCAAATAATACCTAAAGAAAAAAGAACTTGGCAACATAAACTGGCTTATACAATATTCTCTCCCTTTGACTTTATCTTTCAGTTATTAAACTGGATAGGTCAATTATTTTCCTCTAAGAAAAACAGGTTATCTCCCCAAGCAAGCAAAACTAAATTGGAACTACTCTGGTACAATTTGTGGTTGTGGACAAAAAAAATTACAAGCTTCTGTCTTAAAACCGTATTTATACTGGCTCTATCATTTTTGCTTTATAAAGCAATTATGGGAATTTTCCATCTCAACTGGACAATAATAGAAAAAAATATACGTTACCTTTTAATTTGGAGATTTCCTAGCAATGAACCAGGAGATTTCTTTTGGGGGCTTGGAGGACTTGCTTTTTCTATTTTAATGGCTGTAATCGCAATTAGTGTAAGTTTTTTTATAGGACTTATTGTAGGTATTGCAAGAACTAGCAAATATCGGCTCTTCCGTATTCCAGCATTACTCTATATAGAATTAATTAGAGGAAACCCTTTAATCATGGTAATCTTCTGGGTTTACTTTTTTGTGCCTATATTTACTAAAGTATATATCAATGTCTTTTGGAGCGCTACCATTGCCCTAACTATTTTTACAGGAGCCTATTTAGCTGAAATAGTTCGCGGCGGAATACAAAACTTACCTCTAGGGCAGTTTGAAGCAGCCTACAGCACAGGACTTAATTATTTTCAAACAATGAGAAAAATAGTTTTGCCTCAAGCTCTAAAGCAGATGATCCCGGCTATTGTAGGACAGTTTATAGCAATTTTTAAAGATACTTCTTTAGCCTATGTAATAGGGGTATTAGAACTTACCTTTGTGGCTCAAAGTTTAAATAATAGACTTATGATCTATCCATTTGAAATTTATACAACTGTAGCTTTTCTTTATTTTATTTGTTGCTATCTTATGAGTATTGTTGCTGCTAAATTAGAAAATAGGCTCAAAACTGATACGTTTAGGCTCCAAATGTGATTAATATATGTCCCAAAAACCTATTCTATTCAGAGTCACAAATAATCTAGGCATTGGGGGGATTCAAAGAAGATTACGATCCCTCCTGCCAAAATTGCTTCCATGGTATGAAGTACATATTGTAACTTATAAAGCCAAAGGAATTTTCTTTAACGAATTACAAAAACAAGGTGTCCATTGTCATTTTATCCCCTTAAAAGGAAAATGGGATCCTATTGGCATTATAAAATTAGCTAAACTGTTTAAAAAATATAACGCAGATATCGTTCACACACATTCTTTAGGAGGAAATATCTCTGGGATCTTAGCTGCAACTATAGCTAAAGTCCCTGTAAAAATAGCCCAAGTGCATTTAAGTTCACTCCACTGGTACGCAAAAAATAAAATACATAGGAAAAAACAAATTATTGAAGAAAATATTGTCCATCTTTTATTTACAAATAAAATTCTATTTGTCTCCAAAGAGTCTCAAAACTATTTTCTAAACCATACTAGGGGATTAAAACACAAAGTTTTTTTATTACATAATGGACTAGAACTACCAAAAAACAGTATTTCTATAGCACCAGAACTTTCAAAACTTAAGAAAAAAGTTGTAGGTTTTGTAGGAAGAATAGCTAAAGGAAAAGGATTAGATTACTTTTTAGAATTTGCTGTAGAGGTTTTAAAGCAAAGTGACGACTTTGTCTTTGTTATCGTAGGTCCAGGCGAAGTTGAAAAATGGAAAGCAAAAATTCCTAAGTGGGCAAAAAATGACATCTTATTTCTAGGAGAAAAAAAAGATATTTATAAGTACTATAAAGGACTAGATATTTTATTGTTTACCTCTGAACCTAAAATTGAAGGAATGCCAGGTGTAGTTTTAGAAGCAGCCTGCTTAGGAATTCCCATATTAGCAAGAAAATCAGAGGTATTAAGGGAAATCCAAGAATATTACCCTAACCTCAAATTTATTGACGAACATGTTAGTAAAGCAGAAATGCTCTACAAAACTCTCGCCTTAAAACCAGCAGACACCTCAAGAATTAAGGAACATTTCTCAATAGATGCAATGTTAAAAAGAACTATACAATTATATCAAGAATTAATGGGCAAAATTTAATTTTTTATCATCTGTCAACCATGCAAATAGCATTTGTTAATTCTACTCATAAGTGGGGAGGAGTAAAAACTTGGACTTTAGATGTTGCTCTAGCCCTAAAAAAATATGCCAAAACTAATTGCATTATTTTAGGTCGCAAAGGCCCTTTTTTAGACAAGGCTCAAGAACTTTCTCTAAGAACTTATGAAATAAAATTTGGCCCAGATTATAATCCTATAACCATTGCAAAATTTATAACTATCTTTAAAAAGGAAAATATACACTATGTTATAGTGAATGTAGGCAAGGACATGCGTACTGCAGGAGTGGCAGCTAAAATACTCAATATCCCTGTTATCCATAGAGTAGGATTGCCTGGAGATATGAAAAACAAAATAGATGTAAGGTTAATGCACAAATGGATAAAGCCAAAAATTCTAGTGCCTTGCGAATATATCAAACAAGGTTTATTAAAAAATTTACCTTTTCTTCAATCCAATGAAATAAAAGTTATTCTAACAGGCAAAGAACCTTCACCCACCCCTCCTCAAAAAGTCCATACCCCATTACAATTTATATCAACTAGTCAATTAAACCCAGATAAAGGCCACAAAGATATATTATTTGCTCTTTGTAAATTAAAACAACAAGGATATGACTTTCACTATCATATAGTTGGCACTGGTAAAAGCGAACAAGAGCTAAAACAACTAGCATCTCAATTACAGTTAAATGATAAAATAACATGGCATGGATTCCAAAAAAATGTGCGCAACTTGTTAAAAAAAGCAGATGTCTTTATTTTAGCCTCATATAGTGAAGGCTTGCCAAACAGTCTTTTAGAAGCTATGGCAGAAGGTCTCATTCCTGTTGCAAGGAATGTAGGAGGGGTTAAAGAAATATCTCCATCCCATACTTTTTTATGGGAAGAGGAAAATCTTTTTTTATCAATACTAGAGGATTTACTAAATACCCAAGAATACAAACTATTAAAATTAAAAAAAGAAATTTGGTCTTTTTTTCAGAAAAAATTTAATTTATTGCAAAAAAGTTTAGAATTAAATGATATATTATATAAAATCAATAGCAAAAAATAGCTTCGAAAGTCTAATTCAAAATAAAGATATAGCTTTTTGTTTACTATTTTTTTCTTTTTTATTTTTTCTGCCAGTCAAGGTAGATATATATAATGGAGTAGGGATCTTATATATTTTTATTCTTTTAACAAAGAAAAAAATATACTTATATAATTTATATGATGAATTTATTTTTATTATTATAGGTTTATGGATAATATCTTTTATAAGTTCACTATATAATAACTTAGCAACGAACACAACTTTTGATATTTTAACAGCAATATTCCCTTATCTATTTGCAAAATTTTTAAAATATGAAAATATAAATAAATATTTACTGTCTTTCATAATTATTTTGCTACTAGTTTGTATAATTTGCTTTTTTAAAAGATTCGGCCATACTAATTTTAACCTAGTATCAGCTTTATTTTTTAAAAATATCTCAAGAAGTTCTTTATTCTTAGCCTGTGGAATATTAATATCTTTATTTCTCAGCTTGAAACAAGAAAAAATACTTTTAAAATATATTTTTCTAACTATTAGTCTCTTTTTTATTCCTTTTATCTTTTCTCTACAGGAATTAACAAGTTTAGCTGCAGTAGTTTTATGTGTGTGTATTTTACTATTTAAAATGACATCTAAGCGCTATACTATCTTAATAATTTTATTTGCCTCGATCGTTCTCGTCTTATTTACTAATAATAAGTTCAAAACTCTATCCAATAAACCTCTCAGCCATGTTACTGTCAACCACAGATATAATATGTGGATAGCGGCGATAAATATGTTCAAAGAGAAACCTTTATTGGGACAAGGATACAAATCTTTTAAAAAGAAATACACATATTACCTAGATAAAAAAAATATGCACTATGATCCATCAATTATAAATGGAGGATATCAAGATGCTCATAATATTACCTTACATTTATTAGCAGAAACTGGCATATTGGGCGCTCTACTAATTACATTAATGTTTATTTATATTTTCTACATAGGTATATGGAAATTTTCTACTAACTGTATGCTATTTATTTCATCACTTTGCATTCTCTTAATATATCTCAATATGCAATTGCATGTCCATTTAGATGTTAATAGTGTTAGAGCTCTTCTTTTCTTTTTTATAGGATTATTTAAAAATAGTCTCTCACATATTCAAAATGATCATTAGATATTTTGCAAAAACTCATATCCCTTCTTATAGTGCTAATTCTATTCAAGTAGTAAATATGATTATATCTTTATCCAAGCAAGTCGAAAAAGTATTTCTCTATATTCCTTTTAAACCTAAAAGACTATTGCTCAGTAGCCTTAAAACAATCTTTTTTCGATATGGAGTGAAATATCCTAAAAATTTAAAAATTTCTTTTTTAAAAAAAGATAAAAATTTTCTATTTGAAGAATCTGCTATTAATTATATAAATAAAAAACTACAAAATAGCACCGATCTTTTTTTTACAAGAAATATCTTTATAGCCTATTTTTTAACCCAAAAAAACAAAAAAGTCATTTATGAATCTCATGAGTTCTCAAAAGATAAACAATTTAAAAACTTTAAAAGTTTTATAGAATCAATCAATAAACACAAATATAGTAAAATTATTGCAATATCTAACTCTATATCACAAAAATATCAAAAAAATGGTCTTATGCAACAAAAAATTAAAGTTTTTCCTGATGGAATCAATGAAGACTTCTTCAAAAAAAAGAATAAAAAGACAAAAGAAAAATATCTTTCTAGATTATTTAAAAATAAAGGGATATATAACCAAAAAATTGTTTTGTACACAGGATCTTTAAAAAAGGAAAAAGGCGTCTATTTTCTTTTGAAAATAGCTCAAAAACTACCTCATATAAATTTTATAATTGTTGGAGGAAGGCCTAAAGAGATAGAAGAGATTAAAAAAGATATTAATAGTTACAAAAATATTTATATACATCCCTATATTAAGTATAAAAATATACCTGTTTTGCTTCAAGAAGCAGATATTTTAGTTATGCCTTATCTAAAAAAAGGGAGTTTAATTGATTCAATGTCTCCCTTAAAAATGTTTGAATACTTAGCTAGTGGCAAACCAATTTTAGCTTCAAAATTGCCAGTAATAGAAGAAATATTGCAAGACAATTACAATTCCTTTTTATTTGAACCTGAAAACATAGATAGTTTTATAAAAAGTCTAAAAAAAATATTTTCCTTATCTATTGAAGACCTTAAGTATATCTCTAACAATGCTCTTCAAACTGCAAAACAACATACCTGGGATAAAAGAGTAAAAAATATTCTAAATTGGTATCATAAAACATGCGTATAGTATTTTTCTCTTCATCTAGTACTAGTAGCGGAGGAACAAGGCAGGCTCTTTATACCCTTCAAGAATTGACTAAACTTGGTCATAAGACAGCTTTTGTAGTTCCTAAGAACTCTACTATCATTAACAAATGTCCAAATACTAATTGGATAGAACTTCCCAATAATATCCAACAGTGGAAAGATTTTTTCTTTAATTTTATCTATAACTATAAACCGTCAATAATCCATGCTTACCATAACAAGGCAATCAAAAAAATAGCCTGGTGGAGTCTTTTTTTTAAAACTAAAAAAATTGCTATCCTAGCCCATAGGGGAGTTGTATTTAGACCTACAAATCCTTTACCCTATTGGTCCTGGGGTATTGATTGTTTTACAGCTAATTCCCAAGCTTGTGCTCAAAAAATACATCAAATTGGTGTTCCAAGACAAAAAATAGAAGTCGTGTATAACTGTCTACCTCCTAATCGCACCTTACCAACCATTGATAAAAAAAGCATTTTGCAACAACTCCATATTAATCCCCAAGAAGTAGTAATTGGTACCATCTCAGGCAACTCTCCTATTAAAGGAGTAAATATCTTTCTAAGAGCTATATCTAAATTAAAGGATTTATCTTTCAAAGTTTTAATCTTGGGTGCTAATAAAGAGAAGTGGATAGATTTAGTTCAACAACTTAAAATCGAACACCTCGTACATTTCTTAGGACATCAAGAAAATGTGGCTAACTATCTCCAAATTATGGATATTTTTTGCATACCATCTCTTAGCGAAAGTATTCCCAATACTCTATTAGAAGCTATTGCTTTCAACCTGCCTGTAGTAGCTTCCAAGGTAGGAGGCATACCTGAAATATTAGAAGGGAAAGGGATCCTTGTATCTCCAGGTAGAAGCGATGAGTTAGCCCAAGGTTTAAAAAAGCTCTATTTAAACAAAAAACTTAGAAATATCTTAGGAGAAAAGCTGGGAAATTTAAGAAAAAATTTTCTACCTCAGACCAAAGCAAAACAATTAGAAACTTTATATCAAAAACTTCTTAGGAAAAAACTATGTTTTTAACATGGCGAAACATCCCAATCCTATGTTATCATGACATGGGTACTCCTCAGGGCCACAGTCTTGATTTATTTGAAAAACATCTTCAAACCATAATCGATTTAGGATTTAAGACTATCTCTGGCCATGAACTATACAAAATAGTAACAAATAAAAAAAAATTAGACGACAAATATATCGTACTCACTTTTGACGACTGTCATGTAAGTAATTGGCTATTTACCATTCCCCTCTTAAAAAAATATAAAATGAAAGGGATATTTTTTGCTATCACAGACTTTATCTGGGAAGGAAAGATACGCACTACTTCTGATATTAAATCACTCGACAAATTAGCAAATGCCTTTAGAAGAGCTTTAAATAAAAAAGATTATACCCAATTTATGAATTTACAGGAAATAAAAGCTACTATAGAGGACCATAACATGGAAGTCTATTCTCATTCTTCTGTGCATGCTGGTTGTTTTCGTTGCTTGAAACAAGAAGGAACTATAAAAGATAGAGCTCACTGGGCTGTTAATAGTATATATAAAAATATTTACCCTAATCTACCTGTGTTTCCTATTGGAAGTGCTTATGCTTATAATGGTTTTTGGCCTGTTCCAAACGACTCACTTCCAATCAATTCTCAAAATACCTTTGAAATAAATAAAATAAAATTTATCCAACGTACAGATGAAGAACGCTATAAATTTTGTCTTCAAGATTTTAAACGTTCATATCAAAAGATAAAACAAATCAATAAACAAAATCTTCAGTTGTTTTGTTGGCCCTGGGGGCATTTTGATAACTTAAGTCTTAAGGCTCTAAAAATGGCTGGATTTAATGGAGCGTTTTCATTAGAACGATTTTATAATGGACCAGGGACAAATCCTTTTAAATTACATAGGATTGGCATAGGTAGAAAAAAAGATCAAAAATGGTTAAAAACAAGATTGCTTATGCATACCTCTAGACTAGGAGCTAGCATTTTTTTTAAATTTTTTAGAAAGAAAAAAGAAACCGTTTTATAAACTTAATCCTAACTTTAAAGAAGGAATAAACCTAAAATGAAACTTCAATCTGATTGGAAAAATATCAATAGTTTAAAGTTACTTAAACGGTGTCTAAGTTATTTTGCACCATATAAATTTCGTATATTTATATCTCTTATCTCCATGGCAATTGTAGCTGGTTGTTCTGCTGCCGCGGCTTTTTTAGTAAAACCTGCTTTAGATGATATTTTCATAAAAAAAGATAAGGACGCTTTAATATTTATTCCCATTGCCCTTGTAGTTGTGTTTATCTTAAAAGGTATTTTTAGATTTCTACAAAATTATGAAATGAATTATTGTGGCCTTAAGGTATTGGAGAAGTTAAGAAATGAATTACATGCTAAAATAATTCGCCTTCCTATTTACTTCTTTGATGAAAACCAAACAGGGATGCTAATGTCTCGAATCCTAAGTGATGTAACTCTCATTCGTTCTAGTCTTCCTAGTCTAGTAATGTTAATTCGCCAAGTTCTTACTATGATTGGGCTTTTATTTGTAGTCTTCTATAGAGACCCATACCTTGCAACCATGGCAGTATTGGTACTTCCTATAGCAGTATATCCTTTTATTTACTTTGGTAAAAAATTACGTAAATTAGGACGCAAAAACCAAGTAAAAATATCTGACATCTCGTCTTTTTTGCAAGAAGTTTTTAGTGGAATTAAAGTTGTTAAGGCCTTTGCTACAGAGGACAAAGAAGATAAAAACTTCCAAAAAGAAAACTCTCGACTTGTAAATATTGCTGTTAAAGAAATTAAATACAATGAGCTATCCTCTCCTGTAATGGAATTTATTGGAGCTTTAGGAGCTGGGTTAGTTGTTTGGTATGGAGGGAATCAAGTCATTGCAGGGCATTCTACTCCTGGGACCTTTTTTTCCTTTATGACAGCTTTAGTCATGCTTTATGATCCTTTAAAAAAGCTTACCAGTGCTAACTTAAATATTCAAAAAGCATTAGCAGGAGCAGAAAGAGTATTCCAAATATTAGACTCGCCTGAGTTAAGCATAGAACAATCTGGCAATAAAACTTTAAAACCACCTTTTAAGACTCTGATCTTTAAAGATGTATCTTTTACTTATCCTGGCACATCTTGTCCTGCTGTAAAAAATATCAATCTTACTATTAATAACGGAGAAAAAGTTGCCATTGTTGGACCAAGTGGAGCAGGAAAAACCACACTTGTTAATTTAATTCCTAGATTTTATCTATACGATTCAGGGCGTATTTACATCAATGGGGAGCCCATTGAAAACTATTCTTTAGCAAGTTTACGCATGTTTATGGGAATTGTAGCCCAAGACAACTTTTTGTTTAACACAACTATATTTGAAAATATATGCTATGGTCTAAAAAACGCAGACAAAAAGAAAGTAATCGCAGCAGCAAAAGCTGCCTATGCCCATGATTTTATCATGCAACTACCTAATCAATACAATACTATCATTGGAGAAAGGGGCGTTAAACTCTCTGGGGGGCAAAAACAACGCCTCACCATAGCAAGAGCTATATTAAAAAATCCTCCTCTCTTAATTTTAGATGAAGCAACTAGTGCCTTGGATACAGAATCAGAACGCATAGTTCAACAAGCATTAGATAATTTGATGCAACATAGAACAAGTATTGTCATCGCCCATAGATTATCTACTATTCTAAGCTCTGATAAAATTGTAGTAATGGATAAAGGTAAGATAATTGCCATTGGCAAACATGAAGAGTTATTAAAAAAATGCACCTTATATCAAAAAATATATGAAATGCAATTTGCAGAAGAGTAATATATCAAGAAATCTTCCAAAAATTATTCTGTATTTTGATAAATTTTATCTAATATTTCTTGTCCACCTTTAGCCAACACTTTCTCTGCTAAAGTTTTGCCCAATATTTCAGCCTGTTGATATTTGCCTTCTACTTCATCTTTAATTATCACGCTACCATCTAATTCTGCAATCAAACCTCGCAACACCAACCTTTTATCTTCCCATATAGAAAAAGCCCCGATAGGTACTTGGCATCCACCTTCTAAACGAATTAAAAAGGCTCTTTCTGCCAAGACTTCATATCTTGTGTAAAAGTCATCTAAAAAGCCTAAAAAAGAATCTAAGTCTTCTCTTTCCTCCAAATATTCTATACCCAAGGCCCCTTGGGCTACTGCAGGAAAAAATTCTGGGGGTACTAAGCCAAACTCATACTTAGCTTTTAAACCAAGTCTTTTTAAACCAGCACCAGCCACTACAATAGCATCAAACTCACCTTCTTTTAATTTCTTCACTCTTGTATCTAAATTTCCTCGCAAAGAAACTACCTTTAAATCTGGCCGTAAATATAAAAGTTGAGCCTGTCGTCTTAAACTAGACGTCCCTACTCGGGCTCCCTTAGGTAAAGACATTAGGTCTGGATACTTTTGGGAAAGTAAAATATCTGTATTTATTTCTCGCCTTGGTATTATGCCTATTTTTAACCCTTCTGGTAGTTCTGTAGGAACATCTTTCATTGAATGTACAGCAATATCAGCTCTACCATCTAACAGAGCTTCTTCTATCTCTTTTACAAAAAGCCCTTTTCCTCCGACTTGAGCTAAAGGAACATCTAAAATTTTATCGCCAGTAGTTTTAATTTTAATAAGTTCTACTTCCAAGCCAGGATATCTTGTTTTTAAACATTTGGCTATATATTCTGCCTGCCACAATGCTAATTTACTTCCTCTAGTAGCTATCCGTATTTTCTTTATCATTTTTAAACTCTATTTGTCCTTTTCAATTCAAAAATTATGCTTACTTAAAGCCCACATGTAGAACAGTTGCCACCACTACATCCAGCACAAGAAGATTTACTACCACTACTAGTACCAGCAGCAGACTTAGATGAATCTAACACTATGGGGCCACCTGTTTTGAATCTACAGGCAGACATAAGTTTATTTACTTCTTTTGAATGGCACTTAGGGCAAAATACTTCTGAATCTTCTTTTAAAACCAATTCCTCAAATTCTTCACCACACTTTTGACAGACAAACTCATAAATAGGCATTTAAAAATCCTCCCTGTCATCAATATATTTTTCTAAAGCTTCTCCATCTTCAAATAAAAAATAATCTATTAACTCACATAAAATATGACCAATTGCAATATGGACTTCTTGAATAATAGGAGTCTTTTCTGAAGGTACCAAAAAAAGATAATCGCAGTGATCTTGCATCAAACTTGGTTTAGCACCACAAAAACCAACTGTAATCATTTCTCTTTCTCTTGCTACTGCTAAGGCTGCCAAAACATTTGCACTCTTTCCAGAAGTAGATATGCCAAACAAAAAATCTCCCCCCAAACCTAATGCCTTAACTTGTTTTACAAAAACATCAGCAAATGAATAGTCATTGCCTATAGCAGTCAATATAGAAGAATCTGTAGTAAGGGCAATTGCAGGTAAAGGAGGCCTTTCCATCTTGTACCTATTGACAAATTCTGCAGCTATATGTTGAGCATCTGCAGCACTGCCACCATTTCCACATAAAAGAATTTTTGAACCACACGTTAACCCTGCAGCTACTTTTTTGGCAACCTCTACGACTATATCTTTATGAGTTTCCCAAAAATTACGCCTAACCTCTAGGCCTTCTAAAAAATGTTGTTCTCCTCGCTTATACGCTTCTTTATCCATATTAGGCCTCCAGGGAACAAATATTACCCCTTAACATATCAACACCTTATCCTTAATGCTTTTGATAGTTTTGGCAAGTTTTTCGCTGCATAGCTAAACTAAAGAATTAAAATATAAGTAAATCATTTTTAACAAAAATTTTATATCCTACCAGCTAAAAAAATCTTTACTATTCCTACTTTTTCAGTTTATAAGACCCCCCTATAAAATCTACAATTTTGTAATTCTCATGAAACCCCATCTATACCAATTAGTTATGGGGGAGGCGTAAATCAAAAACTTTATTAAAGGAGGGGTGATTGTGAAAAAATTTTTTTGGTGGATGTTAAATGTTATTTTTATTTTAGGAATAGTGTCTTTAGCCTATGCAGGCAATACAATAAAAATAGGCTTTAACATTCCTTTAACAGGAGACATTCCCAAAGTGGGAGAGGCTTCAAAATATGCAGCAGAAATGCTCAAAGAGGATATTAACTCTAAAGGCGGTTTAAAAGTAGGAGACAAACAGTATAAATTAGAATTTATTTATGAAGACAATGAGTCCAAGGCTGAATCTGCTGTGAGCGCAGCACTAAAACTTATAGAAAGGGATCAAGTGTTGGCCATTATTGGTCCTAATTCTAGTAAACAAGCAATTCCTGCAGGACAAATTTGTAATGACAATAGAACTCCAATGATTTCTCCCTGGTCTACTAACCCTGATACCACAAAAGATCGTCCTTGGGTGTTCCGTGCGGCATTCTTAGATCCATTCCAAGGTCCAGTAGCTGTGAATTTTGCCTCTAAAAAATTTGGAGCTAAAAAAGCCGCTGTTATGTTTGCTCTAGATAATGACTATTCAAAGGGGCTAGCAGAAATATTTAAAACAGAATGGGAGAAAAAACACGGTCCTGGTTCTGTTGTAGCTTTTGAAACCTATGCTAGCAAAGACCAAGATTTTAGCGCCCAATTAACAAAAATTATCTCTGCTAAACCTGATTTTATTTTCTTACCTGACAACTATAATGAAGTGGCTTTAATTGTAAAACAAGCCCATGACCTGGGATGGAAAGGTCCTTTTATGGGTTCTGATGCATGGGGATCTGCAGAACTTATGAATTTATGTGGAAAAGATTGTGTAGGACAATATTTCTCTACTCATTATGCAGCAGCTGGAGCTACTGGAGCTACAAAAGAGTTTATTGATAGATATAAAGCAAAATATGGTTATATTCCTGATGATGTTGCAGCCTTAACTTGGGATGCTACAAGACTTGTTTTACAAGCTATCCAAGATGCTGGGCATCTAACTGGAAACGTTAGAAAAGACCGTAAATTGATTCGCGATGCTTTAGCTAGCATTAAAGAATTTGATGGAATAACAGGTAAAATGCGTTTTGACAAACAAGGTGACCCAATTAAATGCGCAGTTATTGTAAGGATAAGCGAAAAGGGAGAATTCGTATTTACTGAGTCAGTATGTCCTAAATAAATAACCTAAGAGGGCAAGTTTTTACTTGCCCTCTTTTTTTTAAACAATAAACCAAGAAATTTTCAAAAGAGGTAAGTTAAGTGCTGGAAAGTATCATTCAAAATATATTCAATGCCTTGCAGTGGGGGAGTTATTATTCGCTAATAGCCTTAGGGTATTGCTTGGTTTATGGAGTTCTACTATTAATTAACTTTGCTCATGGCGATATTTTTATGGTAGGCGCCTATATTGGCTTTTTTATTTCAACTCTCTTTTTGGGGCATTACCACTTTTTTCCTTATGTTCTACCTAAGGGAGTTGTTTTAGCTTTAACAATTCCCTTAACAATGTTTCTAACATCCTGTGTAGGAGTATTTATTGAGCGAGTAGCCTATAGACCACTTAGACGCAAAGGTGCAAATCGTCTTTATGTTGTTATTACAGCACTCATGGCTGGGTTAATTTTAGAAAACGGGAATTTGGCCCTTTTAGGAGCAAGCAGAAAAAAATTCCCAGAACTTTTAGATAAAACAATTTATCACTTTGGCAATATAACTTTAACAAATGTAAAAATTATTGTTATTCTTTCTGCCTTTCTTGTTTTTTGGCTTTTACACTTTATTGTAACTAAGACAAAAATAGGGATGGCAATGCGAGCCATCTCATATGATAGATTCGCAGTGCCGCTTATGGGCATTCCTGTTGATACTATAATTGTTTTTACTTTTATTTTAGGTTCATCTATGGCTGCAATTGCTGGAATCTTATTTGCTATGTCCTACCCTATACTTGATCCTTATATGGGAGCAATGGTAGGCTGGAAAGCATTTATTGCTGCTGTAGTTGGAGGTATTGGGGATATTAGAGGAGCATTTGTAGGAGGGTTTTTACTTGGATTTGTAGAAATTTTAGTAGTAGCGTTTTTCCCTTCTACTTTTAGAGATCTTATCGCTTTTACTATCTTACTGATAATCTTAAGTTTTAAACCAACTGGAATATTTGGAATAGCTAAAACAACAAAAATTTAAAAGGGGTTAAATAAAAATTATGCGTAAATTTACTGTACCTCTTCTAATTACTATCCTTTTTTTTATTCTTGTCGGACTTGCTTATTATGATAAAATAGATCTTTATACCCAATCTGTACTAATGTTTATGGGTATTAATATTATCTTTGGCAGTAGTTTAAATATAGTTAATGGCTATATGGGAGAGTTCTCTTGTGGCCATGCAGGGTTTATGGCTGTAGGAGCATATGTTTCCTCTGTATTAAGTGTTTTATTTTTTGCTCAAGACAGAGTATTTGGGGCTCCTCTTTTGCCGCCTGAGTACGCTATTTATGGGTTTCCTATTATTATAATAATTTCTTTTATTGCTGCTGCCTTAACAGGTCTCTTAGTAGCCTTGCCTTCCTTTAAAACTAGAGGAGACTATTTGGCTATTATTACTATTGCTGCAAATTATATCATCATCTCTACTATTATTAACTTAGATGTCATTGGCGGACCTAGAGGTTTTATGGGGATGAAAAATGTAATCTTTGCTATGGAAGACGTAGTATTTTTGCCCTGGATGCTTATCTGGGTCTATGTTTTTACCATATTAAGTTTATGGGCTATGTATAGGTTTGTTAGTTCTACTTATGGAAAAGGGATTGTTGCTATTCATCAAGATGAAGTGGCAGCTGAAATTATGAGCGTTAATACAAACAAAATGAAACTCGTTGCCTTTATGTTTTCTTCAGGATTAGCAGGAGTATCTGGTGCTTTATTTGCTCATGTATTGGGATATGTAAATCCAAATTCATTTAATATTTTAAAATCCACAGAAGCATTGGTAATGGTCTATTTAGGTGGAATGGGCTCTTTAACTGGCTCCATTTTAGCTGCTATTTCTTTTACTTTTCTATTAGAACTTTTACGACCCTTGCAAATAATAAAATGGGTGGTAATCCCTCTTCTTCTTATTATTCTTATGCAATTTAGACCAGAAGGTATTATGGGAAATAGAGAATTATCAGATATTTTCCCAAAACTTAGAAAGTTTTATCAATTTAAATAGGTGGGAACAATGGCGTTATTGGAAATCAAAGGACTCACACAGTATTTTGGCGGCCTATGTGCGCTTTCTGATTTCAATATTACTCTTCAGAAAGGAGAAATGGTTGGCTTAATAGGGCCCAATGGGGCTGGAAAAACTACTGTTTTTAATTTAGTAAGTGGGTTTTATAAACCTACACAAGGCGAAATCATATTTAATAATAAAAAAATAACAGGACTAAAACCCCATCAAGTTACAAGTTTAGGCATTGCTAGAACTTTTCAAAACATTCGTCTTTGGCATGAAATGAGTGTATTAGATAATATACGAATCGCTCAACACTATAATTTAGGTTACGGATTAAAAGATCTTTTCCTCCGTACAAAACGTTATTTTATAAACGAAAAGAGAATAGAACAAGAAGCAATGCAAATTCTAGAGGTAATGGATTTAAAGAAATATGCTCAGGAAAAACCCAAAAATCTTCCTTATGGAATGCAAAGAAAAGTAGAAATAGCTAGAGCTCTTTCGGTTAAGCCCAAGCTATTGCTTTTAGATGAACCTGCTGCAGGACTGAATTCTGCTGATGTAAAAGATCTAATAAAATTAATAAGATGGATCTATGACGAATTTAAATTAACTATTTGGATGATAGAACATCAAATGACTGTTGTAATGAATTTATGTCAAAGAATTAAGGTCATTGACTTTGGGGCAACTATTGCTGAAGGGACCCCAGAGGAAATCCAAAAAAATCCAGAAGTAATAAAAGCTTACTTAGGAGATGGGACAATATAATGTTATTGGAAGTACAAAATTTAAAAGTTAAATATGGTAGTATTGAGGCACTTCACGGCATTTCCTTTAACGTAAAGGAAGGAGAAATAGTAACCCTTATAGGAGCTAATGGAGCAGGAAAAACTACAACACTTCATACTATAACAAGGGTACCGCCTCCTGAGGGACCAAAAGTATGTGAAGGTGACATCCTTTTTAAAGGTAAGAGTATCTTAAACTTAGAACCTCACGAAGTAGTGCATAAACTACATATAGGCCTTGCTCCAGAGGGACGGCATATTTTTGGAAATCTCACAGTTGAAGAAAACTTAAAACTAGCAACCTATGCCCGCAACGATGACTCAAAAATAAAAGAAGATTATAAGTTAGTATATAGACTATTTCCTCGCCTTTATGAAAGGCGCAAACAACGTAGTGAATCTCTAAGTGGTGGAGAACAACAAATGCTGGCTGTGGGCAGAGCTCTTATGACTGGAGCAAACTTCCTACTTTTAGACGAACCATCCATGGGCCTAGCTCCTCTTCTTATGTATGAAATGTTTAGGGCATTAAAAGAATTAAATCAAAAAGAAGGCATTACTATCCTATTAATAGAACAAAATGCCCTATTAGCCCTACAATTTGCCCATAGAGGATATGTATTGGATACTGGTGAAATTGTACTTTCTGGAACTTCTGAAGAGTTATTAAACAACCCAGAAGTAAAAAAAGCATATTTAGGTGGTTAATGCCTAATAAAGAAAAAATTATTCGTTCTTTCTTTATACAAACACAAAAATGCCTTATCCTTATTGGGATGCCTGGCTCAGGCAAGACTACGTTGGGCAAAGCCATTGCCTCAAAACTTTCTTGGGCTCATGTAGATACTGATTTTATTTTTCAAGCATGGTGGGGTACTGACTTAGAAACTATCTTAAAAACTATTGGACTCGATGGTTTTTTAAAAGCAGAAGAAGAAATAATTCTTAGTCTTAAATTAAATAGATGCATTATTTCCACAGGGGGAAGTGTAGTTTATTCAAAAAAAGGAATGCATTACCTCCAAAAATTAGGATACATTATTTATCTCCACGCCAACCTAAAAACTCTCCAAGACAGAATTGCCAAAAATCCAGAAAGGGGAATGATAATAAAACCAAATCAAAACCTAGAAGACTTATTTAACGAACGTTCTCCCTTATATGAACGATATGCTCACTTTACAATTTCAACAGAAGCACCCTTAAACCAAAATATAAAAGAGATTATAACATGGCTATCACAACAAAAAAACGAAAAATTCTAAAAGTGTTCAATAAACTTCAAGAATTATATAAAGAAATGGAAAACGAATATCAAAAACATGCTAACCTACTAGGTCTTAGTTGTAAAAACTGTGAAGATAATTGTTGTACTAGCTTTTTCCATCATCATACATATATAGAATGGTCATTTTTTTTATATGGACTATCCTTACAACCAGAATCTATCCAACAAAATATCAAAAAAAAAGCAGCTTCTTATGTAGAGCAGATGCAAAAGAGTTTATCTCAAGGAATGTCTCCAAATATCATGTGCCCTGTAAATGATAATGGGCTTTGCATGATGTATGATTATAGATTAATGATTTGTAGACTCCATGGAGTGCCAAATTTTTTTATGCTTCCAAATGGTCAAATTAAAGAATTTCTTGGCTGTTTTAAAAGCCAACAACTTCTAAAAAATAAAAATATTCCTTTTTTAAATCGAACTCCTTTTTACCAAAAACTAGCTGCCTTAGAACAAGAATTTATTGGCAATACCTCTTTACCTAAGGTCAAACTTACTTTAGCTGAAATGATTTTAAACTCACCTCCTAAGAAGTTATTACTCTGTTAATTACACCTATTTCCCTCCTGAACACAAAATTTGTAGATTTTAGAGTTTCCTATATCGTAAAGTTTAAAAAATTCTAATTAGTCAACAGACAAATAGTAAAATAAATATTCACAAATCAGGACCTGCTGGATTTGTAGGATTACTTGGAGAGCTTCCTCCTGTTCCTTGCGCACTTTCTCCAATTCTATTTCCTCCACCGTTTCCTACCATCTGATTATACATCTGTGCGAATTTGTCTAAGTCCAATTCATAGCCTTTACTTAAACTTCCTTTTAAAAAGCTCTCAAACTCTCGGTTCTTAGAAATTGGTATTATTCCATCTCCGTTTATATCCCACTTGCTTAAATCTGGATTCTCTTTTAAAGCCTCTGCTAAAGTCTTTTCTAATTTATTTCCATGAGATAAATTCCATACTACTACATGTTTTGGAACTGCAAATTCTGACCACGCTCCTCCAAATAAAGAATAATGTATCTTTACCAAATCTCCTTTCTTGTTAAATCCGTATTGTGGCTTGCTTTCTGCCTGAGCATTTCC